>NZ_OBMS01000003.1:0-8681 GCF_900217715.1 Bacteroides sp. AR29 | reverse complement strand
ACGGCACAAAGCTGAAAACTGTCCATAAGACAGGCAGCACTACCACCACGACGGACTATTGCGGAAACGTGGTCTATGAGAACGGTGTTCAGAAGCTGCTACTGACTGATGAGGGTTATGTTACTTTGAGCGACAACAAGTACCATTATTATTTGAAAGACCATCAGGGTAACAATCGGGTAGTCATCAACCAGAGCGGCACGGTAGAGGAGACGAACCATTACTATCCATTTGGAGGGGTGTTTGCAAGTGCAGGCAATGTGCAGCCTTACAAGTACAACGGGAAGGAGTATGATGGCAAGAAGGGGTTGAATTGGTATGATTATGGAGCACGTATGTATGATGCAGCATTGGGTAGGTTTATGACAGTTGATCCACTGGCAGAGAAGTATTATCCGATGAGTCCGTATGGGTATTGTTTGAATAATCCTATCAAATTTATTGATGCAGACGGGAGACTGCCAAGAATTTATATCGAAAGAAAAGGTTTTGGACATGCATTTGTAACAGTTGGCAATGGTGATAATACAATTGTGTATACCTATGGTAGATATGGAGAATTGGGAAAAGATAAAAGTTCGGCACGGAATACTTCGCCTACAGGAGAAGGAGTGCTTATTAAATTGACGGGTAGAGATGCTATTAGCTTTATTCAGGATCAAATGCTTGCTAATGAAGCAGTGGGATATGAGTTTACAAAAGGTTCAGATGAACTTGTTTCGAAACACTTTGATAAGCAATTAGATAATAGTAATAAAATACCTCAAAAAGGTAAGTATGCAGGTAAAGAAAATGCGAAAGTTATTGATGAATATAATTTATTTATTAACAACTGCGCTACCACTTCCATAAAAGGTATACAAGAGGGAGTAAAAAAAGATTTGGATTTGAAAGATTCTAAAGCCCCTGCTTCTTTAGGAGACCGTTTGAAAGTAATGTCTAAAGAGGATGAGCATAGTATCAGAAGAATTACTTATAATGAAATAAAGAAAGAGTTTAATTTGCATGGAGCTGGAACAAAATGGTAATTATGAAAAAGGTTATTTTAATGGTATTTCTGATATTCTCATTGTTGATGATTGTCTATGGGATAGGTTTTATTCTTAATTATTATTTAGTGATAAAATATTCCATAGAAGACTGTTTGCCCTTAGGTGGTAAAGGCACTTTCCCGGTAGTGAGTGACAGATTAGATGAAATACATGCTCTTGTCAATTATGCTGAAATAGTAGTTATATATGCAATTTATGCTTTATCATTGGCTGTATATTGGTTGCTTAACATTAATAAGAAATAATCTGTCTTAGTTGACTAATCTCTTTAATAACTATCCTAACATCAGATAGCTCATATCTTGCATGTTAGGATAGCTTTTTTTCTTTCTAATACTGATACGACGGCCTTAACCGTCTGACTGCTTTCACCCACGGCGCAGGCCGCTATACAGAAAAGGTGACCGGTTACGACAAAAACGGCAATATCCTGTCTTTGCAGTGCTACGGGCAGACCTCCGCATCAGTCTACGGCTTGATCACTCTTACGGGCAATCTGCTGAATCGTGTGGACGATACCGCTACGACTTCTGCTTACAACAACGGTTTCGAGTTCAAGGACGGCGTGAAGCAGGCGAATGAATACAACTACGATTCCAACGGGAATTTAACTAAAGATTTGAACAAGGGAATTACCAATATATCGTATAATTGCTTAAATTTGCCCAGTGTGGTGACGTTCAGTGACGGCAGCACCGTCACCTATACCTATGCAGCCGACGGCACAAAGCTGAAAACTGTCCATAAGACAGGCAGCACTACCACCACGACGGACTATTGCGGAAACGTGGTCTATGAGAACGGTGTTCAGAAGTTGCTGCTGACCGATGAAGGCTATGTTACTTTGAGCGACGGCAAGTACCATTACTACTTGAAAGACCATCAGGGTAATAACCGGGTTGTGATTAACCAAAGCGGCACGGTAGAGGAAGCGAACCATTACTATCCTTTTGGTGGTGTATTTGCAAGCTCAGGCAATGTGCAGCCTTACAAGTACAACGGCAAGGAGTATGATGGCAAGAAGGGGTTGAACTGGTATGACTACGGGGCACGGCATTATGATGCGGCGCTGGGGAGATTTACAACGAATGATAGGTTTTCCGAGAAGTATCACTCATTGTCTCCGTATCAGTATGGAGCGAATAATCCAGTGAATACCATTGACATCAATGGAGATAGCTTGCTTATTGTAACTCCAGCAGCTATTGAAGCTATTTACAATGGTTTGCAGGATGGTAGTAACATAAAGATGCAATTCAATAATGGTATATTGGATCCAACTTCCATTGCGAAACAAGCTAATAGTAGTAATGATTTCTTTCTGAAAGACTTATTTGAGATTGCCAATAGTGAGAAAATGGTAGAACTGTCATTATCTGATAAGAATACATATAAAATGAATGGGAAGACTGTAGAAGAAACTTTTGGTACTCCTTATGACGATGATGATAGCGAAATACCTGCTCATCAAAAAGAAGAGTATTCAAAGGCTGGAGTCCCTTTTGGAAAACATATTCAAGGAAATTTAGGTCAGACATTAGTACCTGACAAGAGGTTAGCTTCCGGTAAGAGTTCAACCAATAGCCATGTACAAGTCATAATTAATAAGAATGGCACTTTGAATCATCGAACAGTTGGGATTGCACACGAATTTGGGCATGTTATTTTATACTTGAGGAATGTACCGTTTAGCCACGGACAGCCAGGGGTCAATAATTTTATATACAATAAAAGAGCTGATGTAATGTCAAAACGATTAGGATATGACTATTAAATTAAAACTATTTTTCATGTTTATTATGCTTCCGCCATTATTGTACGGACAAAATAAGTTGGTGGAAGAAAGTATAATATATTCAAGTGATATAAGTTCCTATAAAAAGAAGATAGAAAAAACTATCTTTTTTGATACTGAGACCAACTTACCAGTTTTTGAATTGATATTGGATACTGCAAGATCTTCTAAAATGTATACTTCTTATTATTTTAGGAAGCGGTTGCGAGAAGTCTCAACGGAAATTTCTTATATTGGTGGAAACGAATCATTAAGGAAATACCAAGATAGTCTTTATTGGGAAAACTACAATGGTGATGAACAGAATGCCTCTTGTTTATACACTATTCTTTTTGACAGAAAACTTAAAATTAGAGAAATAAAAATTGTGAAAAGGGCAGGGTATAATAACTCCAAGTATAATTACGATAAGTTAATAAAAAAAATACTCCTATCCACTGAAGGAAGTTGGCAAAAAACGAATAATGCACTTTCTGAAGAATGGTATTTTATATTTGGACGTTTCTTGATAAGATAAAATATTCTGTTTCAGTGTATGTTCTTCCCCCATTGTTCCCAAGTCCCCGAATCTCTGATTCAATAAACTAAATGATTCCCTGCTTATGTCTTTTGAATATAAGCAGGGAATTTGTTTTTCAGTTTGGCTTCGTGAATCATCTGCCTTTTGCTTTCTATACGCAATTTTTCCGGTCAGCTTTCGGTTATTAAAACCACCGATGAAGACTTGAACGTGAGCTACACCTTCACCGACAAGATGGGGCATGTTGTATTGTCCCGTCAGATGAAAGGCAGTGAAACGCACGACACTTACTATGTGTATGACGACAAAAGTAATCTTTGTTTCGTACTCCAGCCTATGTACCAGAGCTCGGCCAATCTCGACTTGTATGCTTTTCAGTACAAATACGACGGACGTAACCGTTGTATCTGGAAGAAGCTTCCCGGTGCGGGATATATGGAAATGGTGTATGACAATGCCGACCGCCTGGTATTCTCGCAGGACGGCAACCAGCGTGCCCTTACATCCGGTAACTGGACGTACTACAAGTACGACGGGCTGAACCGCCTGACGGAACAGGGGACTTGTACCAACAAAGTGACCACTTCTGGAACGAATGTACTTGTGCAGCACTTCTATGACAGTTACGCTTTCCGTTCGCAAGCAGGTTTCAATAACAGCAATTTCCCTGATGATGCTTCGGGCAATGGAAAAGGTGCCTTGACTGCAAGTGTGGCAACGGTACTTGGTAGTAGTAACAAGATTTATACCGCATACTACTATGACATCAAGGGCCGTGTGGCAAAGACCGTGCAAAGCAATCTCTTGGGGAGCTATGATGTGACGGCTACCATATATACCTTCACCGATAAGCCCGCTACTGTAACACATACGCATACTGCAAGCGGAAAGCCCACTCGTACTGAAATGTATACTTACAGCTACAACCATGCGGACAGACTCTTGAAAGTAGAGCATACATTAGGCGGCACCAAGATAACCCTTGCCGACTATGCGTATGACAACTTGGGCAGACTGCAGTCCAAGTCTCTGCACGGAAGTGCCACCAACAAGCTGACGTATGCCTATAATGTCCGTGGCTGGCTGACGGGAATTAGTGGAAGCAAGTTTACACAGAATCTGTACTACAACAACGGCAACGGCACCGCCAAATACAACGGCAGCATCAGCAGCATGACGTGGAAGGCTGGAAATGAGAGCACTATCCGTGGCTATAAGTTCACTTACGACGGATTAAGCCGTCTGATGAACGCCACTTACGGCGAAACAGCCGGCATCAATACGAACACCGACCGTTTCAGTGAGAATGTAAC
Organism: Bacteroides sp. AR29; assembly: GCF_900217715.1. Lineage (NCBI taxonomy): Bacteria > Pseudomonadati > Bacteroidota > Bacteroidia > Bacteroidales > Bacteroidaceae > Bacteroides > Bacteroides sp. AR29. The sequence goes on along the minus strand of NZ_OBMS01000003.1, from coordinate 4,001 downwards.
CGCCTATGACAAAAACGGCAACATCAAGACCTTGCAACGTTACGGTCAGACCGCTGCTTCCAGTTACGGTTTGATTGATAACCTGACTTTCACCCTCGGTGGCAATCAGTTGAACCGCGTGGACGATGCGGCAGCGGCTTCCGCCTACGGTGGCGGCTTCGAGTTCAAGGACGGCGTGAAGCAGGCAAACGAATACACCTACGATTCCAATGGAAATTTAACTAAAGATTTAAACAAGGGGATTAGCAATATATCGTATAATTGTTTAAATTTGCCAAGTGCGGTGACATTCAGTGACGGGAGTACGATTGTCTACACCTATGCAGGTGACGGCGCCAAGCTAAAGACTGTACATAAGATAGGAGGTACAACCACCACAACTGACTATTGTGGAAATGTGGTCTATGAGAACGGTGTTCAGAAGTTGCTTCTTACCGAAGAAGGTTATGTGACACTGAGTGACGGCAAGTATCATTACTACTTGAAAGACCATCAGGGTAATAACCGGGTTGTGATTAACCAAAGCGGCACGGTAGAGGAAGCGAACCATTACTATCCCTTCGGTGGTGTGTTTGCAAGTACAGGCAATACCCAGCCTTATAAGTATAACGGCAAGGAGCTTGATGCGAAGAAGGGGTTGAACTGGTATGACTACGGGGTACGTATGTATGATGCGGCGCTGGGGAGGTTTGCAACGGTGGACCCTTCTGCTGAAAACTACTTCAATACAAGTCTCTATGCTTATTGTGGTAACAACCCTATCAGCAGAATAGACCCAACAGGAGCTGACTGGTATGAAGATAAGCAAGGGAATTTACGTTGGCAGGAAGGTAGTGAAGCTTTAAAAGGCTATACAAATATCGGTTCATCCGCCTCTATTGCGTTAGGTAATGACAACTATCTGAACTTCTATCAGAATGGAGGTATCTTAGCCAATCAGGCTGTTAATGCTTTTGACTTGATAGCCTCCAGCGGTAAACTTCAGAATCAGTTCTTAGGTAAAACCAGTCCTTTATCTGAAGACTCTAAGTCTGCCCTTTTCAATTCTCTGAACAGTCGTTCTATAGATGCTATTGCGCGACCTATAGGCGAAGCTGCCTTTGGCTTTGGTGCCGGAGAGTTTGGCGGTATGTTGTTGGGGAAGGCAATAGGATGGGCTGTAGGAAAGGTGGCAGGAAGAGGTACTCAAAATGCAATACAATCAACTGCTCACGGAGTGCAACGGATTGCTGGAACAACGGCAACGAGAGGAGGGGTACTTTCTGTGAATGAAGTAAGAGTAACAAAGTCTGTAGGAAAGGCTTTTACTCAGGCTGATGGAGCTACAGTTTATCTTCATGAAATTACTCCCGGTAGATTTAATGCTGTTGTAGAAGGGAGGAAAGGTATAATAACAACAATGGGAAATTGGTCTCAAAAATCTATTAATAGAATAGCGAAAAATTATGGATGGAATATTAAATAAAGAAATGGTTGTTTGCTGTTTCTGCGGGAAGAGTTTACCCTTAGAAGCGGCTGTAGTTTTGAAAGTTTGGGCAAATGAGAAGAGTGAGGAGTATCAAGTATTATATTCCCATAAATCTCATTTTGTTAGAGCATTAGATAAATCAGTAATACTACATCCAGATTTATTAGAGCCTGATGCTTTAGGTTAATTCGTCGTAACGAACTACTGTCTTCCTCTGATATAGGTTGATTAAAAACCAATCTATCTAATTACTATCCTAACATCAGATATTCCATATCTTGTATGTTAGGATAGTTTTTGTTATTCTATCAGCGAGACGTAGGATACCTATTGTGTGTATGACGACCACCGTAATCTCTGCACTTGGAAGAAGCTTCCGGATGCGCAGCTCGCGGAGTATGTGTATGACAACGGTGGACGGCTGACGCAACAGGGGGAGTGCACGAACAAGACGGTTTCTTCCGATCAGGTGGTGCATGTGCAGAACTGGGCGGTACGGGTTTCCCGACGAGCCAGTTCACGAACGACACTTCGGGCTACAGTAAAGGCTCCCTGACAGGAAGCGCGGTGACTGTATCCGGCAGCAGTACTAAAATTTACAAAGGCTATTACTATGACGTCAAGGGGCGTGTAACTAAAGTCGTACAGAACAATCTTTTGGGCGGTTATGACGTGACTAATACGGTCTATACCTTTACGGGACAGCCCGCCACGGTGACGCATAGCCATACCGCAAGCGGCAAGTCCACACGTACGGAAGTCTATACCTATAGCTATGACCATGCAGACCGTGTAAGCAAGGTGGAGCATACTTTGGGAGGAACCAAAATAACTCTGGCAGACTATACGTACGATAGTTTCGGCCGTCTGAGTACCAAGTCCCTGCACGGCTCTGCGGCGAACAAGCTGACGTATGCCTATAACCTCCGCAGCTGGCTGACGGGCATCACAAGTACGCGCTTCACCCAGAACCTGTACTACAATACGGGTGTGGGTACCGCCCGCTACAACGGCAGCATCAGCAGCATGACCTGGAAGTCCGGGAATGAAAGCACCGTCCGCGGTTACAAGTTCACCTACGACGGACTGGACCGCATGCTGAATGCCACCTACGGCGAGACAGCAGGTATCAGCACGAACGCGAACCGTTTCAGTGAGAACGTGACGGGCTACGACAAAAACGGTAACATCAAGGGATTGCAGCGTTACGGGCAACTCTCTTCAGCCGCCTACGGCATGATAGACAACCTGACTCTCACCTTGAACGGCAATCAGTTGAACCGTGTGGATGATGCCGTGACGGCTTCCGCCTACAATGGCGGCTTCGAGTTCAAAAACGGTGCCAATGCTGCCGATGAGTACTCTTATGATGCCAACGGCAATTTAACTAAAGATTTGAACAAAGGTATTAGCGGCATTACATATAATTTCTTAAATTTGCCGAATGTGGTGACTTTCAGTGACGGAAGTACCATCACCTACACTTATGGAGCCGACGGCACAAAGCTGAGAACAGTCCATAAGATAGGCAGTACTACCACCACTACCGATTACTGCGGAAACGTGGTCTATGAAAACGGAGTCCAGAAGCTGCTTCTTACCGAAGAGGGTTATGTTACTTTGAGCGACAGCAAGTATCACTATTACTTGAAAGACCATCAAGGGAATAACCGGGTAGTCATCAGCCAGAGCGGTACGGTAGAAGAGACGAACCATTACTATCCCTTCGGCGGGGCGTTTGCAAGTACAAGTAATGTTCAGCCTTACAAGTACAACGGTAAGGAGCTTGACTCAAAGAAAGGGTTGAACTGGTATGACTACGGGGCAAGGCATTATGATGCGGCGCTGGGAAGGTTTACGACGAATGACAGATTTGCCGAGAAGTATTATTCGATGTCTCCGTATCAGTATGGGGCGAATAATCCGGTGAATAACATAGATGTGAATGGAGATACAATTGTTGTAAATCCTAATCCTAATGGCTTGATAGATAATGTGAGAATGTTTTTTGGATTTGATACCAAGTATCAAAAGGACGTGAAAGCAGATTTGCAGCAACTTAAGAAGGATGATAAGGAAATTGGTGAGATGATTATTGAACTGGAGAAAAGTAAGAATGTTCATTCAATAACAAGGACTAAATGAGGAAAGTCTAATTCTTCAGGATTTGATAGAGAAAAAGCTAAAAAAGACATTCCGCAAGGAAGCTGGAAAATCCAGTGTAAGCTGCCCCCTAAAACCAAGCGATTCTGCCCCCTTAAAACATTCAACAATGCCCCCTTAAAAAGTCTTGACCGATGGGGTTATTATTATTTTAGTTTATTTCCCTCTGTATGCAGCCATTTTACGGACACTTTCTCCTGTCAGCTCAATCCGGTGCGCCGTATGTATAATACGATCCATAATGGCATCTGCTACTGTAGGGTCTCCGATTGCATCATACCAATTGTCCGTTGGCAGTTGCGAGGTGATGATGATGGACTTGCGCCCATGTCGGTCCTCTATTATATCGAGCAGGATGGGTCGTTCCTTG
>NZ_OBMS01000022.1:0-86283 GCF_900217715.1 Bacteroides sp. AR29 | reverse complement strand
CCAAGGGAGTCTGAACCTGCTTTTGCATCTTTCCGTTACGACGGTTACCCATCTGGCGTTCTTCTTCTGTCAAATGTGCATCCATCTCTCCTTCCAGGGCTGCATTCAATATACTTTCCAATAGTGGGGCAAAGGCGCCGTCCTTACCCAACAAAGGCTTGCCGGCTTTCAGCTGTTCAATGGCCTTGTTCTTGATACTCTCGAAATCAAATTCTTCTTTCATAAAAAAAACTGTGTTAGCAAAGTTAATACTTTATTCCTTGCTGACACAGTTTAATTTACATCCTCATTCACACTGAAAAATAAAGGAGCAGTGCTTACAACACTACTCCCATTTAGTTATATACTTACATAATTATATAAGTACATAGAATCATAATTCAATAAACTTATCGCCCTTGAAATCTTGCAGATGCTCACCATAGTACACATATCCCATCTGATTGCTGACAATACGAGTGTTCCCGATAACAGTATCAATGTTGGCATGTGAATGGCCATATATCCAAACATCTATTCGGCTGTCGGCAATAAAATCACCTAGTTCGGTTGCAAAGGCGCTGTTCAACAGGCTTCCTTTATGCTGGGATGCTACAACTTCTAATGTAGGGAGGTGGTGTGTAACCACAACTATGTGCTTGGCATCACTCTCGGACACACTCTGCTTGATAAATGCCAAACATTTCTCATGTTCTACATTGAAATCATCAGTGGTGAATCTGCGCCCTCCATACAGAATCTGTCTGAAGTCGTTCATGCCACGACTGACAAAATATTCATCCCGTGGTGATATATGTGACCACAAGGTTGAAAGGATGAAGTCTGTATCGTCAATGCGTACTACCTTATTCTGATAGTAGTGTACATTGGGCAAAATCTCCCTGCTCCAACTGTCACCATAAGCCAATACATCACCATTGCCATAGAACTCATGGTTACCTGGCACTAACAACACCTCACGATAGTTTGCAGATGCCCACTTCCAAAACTTCAAGTTCGGCAATGTTCTATCCCGTAGATAGCCGGTATCACCGGCAAAGACTAGAATATCTCCAACTACCTCAAACGGCATACTCTTTATAAATCTTGAATTATCTGACAATTCCAAATGTATGTCAGATGCGTATTGTATCTTCATAATCTCTTTAATTTTAGCTTTTTGTGTAAATCAATTCATAATTTTCCGCGTTAGAATCGTTATCTATGATATCCTTCGCAAAATTGAACTTATCGAACAAATACTTATAGTGATTAAGTTCTTCCGTCCAAAAACTGATGCTTTGGTTACATTCGTATATATCTTCGTTGATTTTATCATACAACTCCACATTTGCTTTTACTATACGAGCTTCCAACCTAACGATATCTTCCTTCTGTTCTTTTAGAGCCGTTTTGCACCTATCTATTTCTTCTTTGTAAAAGTTTATAACCTCACCAAGTAATTCTTTTGTCAATACTTTAGGAGAAGGATTCCAAGGAAGAACTGTCAGCTCTCTGCTTGGAGTGGTTGTAAGGTAAAACAACTCGCATCCCATCGACCTCTCTACATTTCTATTATGTTCTTTTCTTTCTTCTTCAATTTTATTTATTTCGTCATCAGAAAGGTCTTTAATTTCATTCCACGATGGATGTTCTTTGTACTCCAACAAAGGGGTCGCCTTATTTCTCAAATAAATGGTTGTGTATTCACTCATGACTTCACCTCCTATCTATTATTCTTACAAAATTGTTGTACCTGCTTCTGTATTATTGCCTTTACCTGGTCAAAAGAAACAGGTGTAAAGTTGTTATTGTCAACGCCTACATCGTATTGTGTAGGGAATAGCATATTCAATCGGGATGCATCTTTACCCGTATTATTCTTGCTGGTGTGAACGTGTCCAAACAGTTGCCAAGTATCTTTATAAGCTCCACCATAGCACAAGAATGGACAATGGTTCAGATAAATCTTCTGCTTACCAATCTCTATGTGCTTCTGCATTACAATCTCTTCAAATCTATCGTAATAGCTTTGCCTGAGATTCTTCATGTCATGGTTCCCGACAATAAGATAGATTTTCCCATTCAATCTGTTCAGTACATTTGTCCATTCAGCAGAGCCACCTAAACAAAAGTCACCTAGATGAAAGACAATATCGTCCGCTCCTACTACACGATTCCAGTTCGTTATGAGGGTTTCGTTCATTTCATTCACATTCTTGAACGGACGACTGCAAAAACCGATGATGTTTGCATGATTAAAATGAGTATCTGATGTAAAATACACCTTTGCTCCGTCAAATTTGTAATTCATAATCTGTTCTTCTTTTGTACGCATCACTGCGTGGTTAATAATTGATTTGCTGATTTCCATTGGACGGAAATGACGGAGAGGAAGACGTCACCAATGGGCATAAACAAAGAATCGTTGAAAAGCTTGGCAGGGACTTTCCAACGATTCTTGTCTATTCTTCGTAACTAGGATATCTGCATCTATAATATCCTGGTTCGCGTATATTTCAGTTGGATAGTATTCCCTATAGAGGCTGTTGGTTCAATGCATGAAATAGTGGTATACAGCATACACTCAAAGCATTTTGTGCCTCGATCTAACGTGGTTGCTAATATGTTCATTCTATTTTGCTGCATCTTTAACTTTTTACAATTATACCTAAATGGACTGCAAAGGTAATGCTTTTTTCATCAATGTTTCAAAGCTTATTTGCACTATTTTTACGTCACAAAAAGCCTGGTAATGGGTTATATACAAAGTATATAAAAAAGTTCTGGCCTATGCCCGCACAATTTTCTTTTGGCAAATGGAATACCGGAATATTGCAAATAATTCGGTAATTGCTACCTCATAGAACGATTCCGAATCTCCAAAGTTATATCCATATAACTCCGCTTGCCTTCAATGTAGTCAGCATAGAGGATTTCGGCATCCCGACCTTTCAGGATACGGCACTTGCCACACGCTTCGCAATCGTGCAGGCATTTCCATGCTTCGAGTACATAGGCGAGTCTTTCTTTTGGGATGGAATTATCTATGTGTGGCGCAATCATAGATTCTATAAAATTGGGCAGGCTCTATTCCAACTCATCAACAACTCTGCTTCGTTGGTATTCGAGTCAATCCGTTCTTCAATTACAACAAAGTTCTGCTTGCGATAAAATTGCATTACTTTTTCGTTCTTCTTGTACACAGCAAGCGTCAAGGTGAAATGCTGTTGTTTGATGAACTCGATAAGAGTTGTGCCTACGCCTAGCGATTGATACTGTTTGCTAACAAAAAGGCCTGCTATATAATCTCCATCAAGACCGATAAAGCCGGCAATTTCGCCTTTCACTTCGCAGACATAAACTTCAGACAAAGGTAATACTTGGCGCATATAATCGGTGTGGTTCAACCAATAATCAGGTTGAATGAAAGGATGGGCTTGCATGTTGCCATCCAGCCATATCTTGATAATGGCTTCAATCTCTGTAGGCAACGGCTTTCGTATTATTGATTCCCTCATTGGTTGTCATCTATTTACTATCGCTATCTTGATTACTCTATCCAATTTATTCTCAAAGATGCGGTAGGCTTCCTCAATCTCACTCAACGGAAAACGATGCGTGATGAGTGGAGTGGTGTCAATCTTTCCTTGCTCAATAAGGCGAAGCACCTCCTCGCAATCGCATCCATCGACCCCACCGGTCTTGAAGGTAAGGTTCTTGCCATACATATCGGGCAGAGGAAGCACCTGCGACTGGTCGTAAAGAGCCACTACAGTAACGACAGCATTCGGACGGGCACACTCCCACGCCAAGCGGAAGGTATCATCGGCTCCTGCGACTTCGAGCACTCTATCAGATCCTCCGTGTTCGCTATGCTTCAATACCAACTCCCTGCACTCTTCGGGAGTGGTGAGCAGCACTTCAGGGTAATGCGCTTGCACAAAACGACGTCTTTCCTCAGACTTCTCGCATACAATGATGCGCTTGGGCTTATGAAGCATCACGCAAAGAAGGGTACAGATTCCCGTAGGTCCTGCTCCTATGATCAGTACGGTATCCTCTTCGGTAATCTCCGATATGCGAGCTGCCCAAAAGCCTGTGGCCAAGACATCGCCCACCAGCAAAGCCTGTTCATCGGTCACGCTATCGGGAATACGGTTGAGTCCTTGATTGGCAAGCGGAACTCGAACATATTCGGTCTGTCCGCCATCAATTCGGCATCCCAATGCCCAACCACCATTCGGGTCGGTACAATTGTTCACATAGCCTTTTTGGCAGAAGAAACACTCTCCACAGAAGGTCTCCACGTTTACGGTTACTCTATCACCTGGCTTTACATTAGTAACCTCAGAGCCGATTTCTTCCACCACTCCCACCATTTCGTGGCCCACGGTTATACCCGGAACAGCACGAGGCACGCTTCCATGCTTGATATGCAGGTCACTGGTACAGATACTGCCCATCGTCACCCGAACAATGGCATCGGTAGGTTCAATAAGTGTAGGCTTCGGTTTCTCCACCAAAGCGAACTTTCCTTTTTCTATGTATGTATATGCTAGCATAATCTCTAATAATTAATCGGGGTAAATTCCATTATATCAAGCATTTTGAACAACACTCCTTCAATAGAAGAGTGCCATGACTGATGAAAATGGCCATAATACCAATGCGTAAGAGGGTGAGCATCATAAACAAGGCGATCATATAGCTTTGTCATTGTCGTTCGTTCATCCTCTACGTCTTTCAATAAGTTTTCATCCGGAGCAGCAAAAGAATGCAATCCGTTTTTGTTTATCAGCTCGCAGAAGTCTGGAGCAGTATGTGTAACTACTGTATCAATGGCAAACTTCTGGTTTACCAGAGTGAGCATTTCATCATTATAAACCGGAGCTTCATCGGACCAATAAAAGTTCTTACTAAATTTATCTTCTGTATTGGAGTGTATTCTATGCTTTACGCAATAATTCTTCCATTCCTCCATACGATAACGTCGGTCAATTGAGATTCCACCACCAACGCAAAGTATTGTATGTTTGCAGGCCAAAAGAATAGAATAGTCGGGAATAGCAATAAAGCGTTTGTGTTTGAATTGCTTGCCATCAAAATAAAGAGGATTGTCATGATTGCCACGCACGAATACAATCCAATTATTGGCCTCGTTCATTCTTTTAACATTACGCCTTGCTATTTGCTCGTAATACTCCTTCTTTTCAAATCCAAACCCACAATCACCAGCCACTATTAGCACGGTGTCCTTCATTTGATACTGCACACAAAGTTTATACACCAAGAGATTGAAGTCTCCATGGATATCCCCTGAGACAACAGCATTTCGGGCTTCTGGAAAAGATAAAGTATAAACCTTATTCATAATATTCTCAAATGCTTTCAAATCATCAACATTATCCGTCCTTCTGCCTTGACAAACATATCGGGATAGCGACAGATAACGGCATAAACTTGTTTGGACGTAACAGGTTGCCCATCCTTGCGGATATGCAAGCGTTGGCGGTTAATCAACTCCGCAATCTGTTCCGTTCGCATTCCTCGGTTCTGACTTGTGAGGCAATAAAGTATGGCTTCTTCTATTTTCATAGATTGAAATACTTTGCGATCATTGCTTTTAGTTGGTCAGTTGTTAGGTTTGCCAATCCGTTTTGTTCAATAGATGCAAATTCTTCCTTGTTTTTGCTGATAACAAACTTTCGTTCCGCACCATCTATATTTGCCAGTAAATGATAATTTCCTTTATAGGTCTGCTCAACATGCATATTGCTAACGGTATGCCCATTGATGTCTATTGCAACATCAGCAGTTTCGTACTCCCATTCGCCCCATGCTTTCAAGTGTTCCACGATGGTTGATTCAACTCGACCTATCCATGATTCGGAAACTCCATTATCGGTAGCTATTGCACGGAATTGTTTCAATGCAGAAACAATATCCCTTATGATAGCATCGGGACGACGAATGCCATTATCACGAGCAAATTCAATAACATCAGAACGAGTGATGTCATGCAGTTTGGCTCGTATATACATACAATGATCCCTGTTCGGCAAATAACCACCTCTATCTATGATGTAAGTAATATCATAGGCTGGAGCAAGACGCCAAGAACCATCTTCATTCATAACGAATGAGAAGTTCTTGTTATGGTCGTCAGTATTATTCGACAATATATTGAAGACCATTCTTCGGAATATCTCCTGACAATCAGCTTCAGGAAGACGAAGTTTACGACAAACAGTAATCAATTGCTCGTAACTCTCAGCATCGGGATATATAGCAGCCAAGGTTTGTGTATGTATCTTCTTCTCGCCATCACGATCAAACCGCTTAGTCAAAAAATGATTGTTTCCATCCACGGGATATAATTCGGAGGGCATCATATTGATTCCGGCCAAAGTAGCTAACTTATAATAAGTCATTTCCAATTCAGCAGAACAATATTCTGAGTTGCCGAATTTAAGAAGGTAATAGTCGTAACCTTCCAATCCTGCTATTTGGCCGCTTCGTATTTCTCCCGTTTCTCTATTTATGGCAATAATCGCTTTTGGCTGACGTCCACCTGCAGAAGTACCTACAGTCAACAATGATTGCATAGTAATAGATTCCTCCGGCATGATACGGGCATTCTCTCTTTCGATGAAAATACGTTCAGCCAAATCTGCTAATGACTTAACGTCTATCTTACCTACTCTGCGTTCTCTGTTTGCTTCTGGAATGAATTCTAATGCACCCATTCCTCTTCGACCGATAAACGAAAGCTTATCCAACGGATTTATCTCCGAGTTAGATAATTTTTGTTGTTGACGCCATAAATCAAACAACTGGTTACCCCAAGCATCTGGCAATGAATCTGCAACAAATGCTGGAAGTTTCTGATAAATCTTAGCATCCTCACCCCAAACAGGCAACAATCCTCTGGTTCCATCAATAGGTGCAACCAAAGGAGATATGTTTAATCCCTTTTTGATAAAATCAGGATTATATATGAAATAAGAGAGGCGCCTGTGTTCATCCCAGGCCAAACGACCTATTTCCTCATTCCAAAGTATTATTTTCAATGACTTTATCATATCTGTATAGCTTATTTAGTGTGTCTGATTCGTTGTGCTTTTTTCTCGTCCTTGCGCATAAGATAAGGCGATTCAGGTAATTCAGGTAAAAGATCGTCTAAAGAATTTATCTGACCTACTACCTTCAATAAGAGAAGAAAAGTCGACAATGAAAGATTGCCTGCCGTACCATTCTCAAACTTGTGTATCGTTGTAAGGCCAACACCTGATAGTTCCGACACCTCTTTTTGTGTCAGATTGCACCGCATACGATATTCTTTAAAACGAGTACCCAACATACGTACCAGTTCTGGAGTGGAGTATTCAAATAAATCTTTCATATTCTATCTATCATTAGAATGATATTTATATGCATATAATCAGCTTTATCTTTATTACACTGATATTTATAACGCAAATCTACTCATTTTTTTCTTATAACGGAATGTTTCTGTCAAAAAATATGCTCAAAAAGCCATTTTTAGACCTTTTAAGCATGTATTTCACATAATCCGCCCCTAAATATGGGTAGAATTTCACATTTTCCATAATGATTGCCACCAAAAGAAATAACAGCTTTACTTTAATGTCGTACTCATATATACGAATAATAAAGTAAAGTTAAAAGAAGGGAAAAGAAGAAATGGCTACGCCATAATTTTTCTTTTTACCAGCAAAATGAGATGATTGCTGACAATAAAGGTGGTATGTTCATTAGGGACACCCTTCAACGAGGAAGCCAACCTGTCACCTTTATTAACGAAGAGAGGGATGTTCTAAAATGTAACACCCTATCACAAGTAGAAATTACATTGGGGTATAAGCAAACTCATAAGGCAGTGGAAAGACATGTTGATAATGAGGATGCGGTGAAACGCAGTACCCTTAGGTGCAACACAATAGATGTGCAAAAATGTGAAAATATCTATAAATATGGATGTAGCAAAACGCGACACCCCTCGGTGTATTACAATAGTTAAGCTGCATTACAAAGACATGTAGAAATAGATGATGTATGAAACACGACGCCCTAAAACAGGGCTCCATACCATGAATCATTAGATTTTCTTTTCACAAGCATAATGAGATGTTTATCGATGAAAAAAGTGAACTTGGTTATGCAAAGGGGTAACTGAAACGGTCACCCCTGGAGGTACAGAGCTAACCACCTTCTGCAGAAGTTAGAACCCGAATACGGTTGCCTCTATCATCATGCAGAATCTAAAGACTCGGTAAAACACCGAGTAATCGATTAAATGTATCTACAGAAACAATCTGTAGCCAAGAACTATAAAACCTGTACCTTGATTCAGGGGAGTGGTTCTAACTACACGACTAACTTTACACAAAGTAAGATTTCATTGCCATAATTCTCTCTTCCAAAAATCAGATTTACTTTAGTCATACATTCAAATGGGGGATGCACTAAAACAGTGCCCCCTACAACAAGACATTAGATTAAATAATACCCCTCAAGCTATTCGTCTATACGGAGAAGATAACGACAAATTAGTGCTAGAAATTAGCATCACTTGGAGGAGCCATAAATCTACTTGATATAATTGCTTATCATGTTGACTTTGATGGACTCCTCAATGATCATGGATTCAACATTGGAACATGTAGAATAGGATGACCCCGTAAAACGAGGAGTCATAGATGTAGATAAAATTAAACGACATGTTGGAAAAGAATACAAGTTGCCATCGTGATTCACGATTGAAGGTCAACGATATCATATAACTATTTTAGTACTACCAATAGTGAATTCATCCTGCAATTAGTTGACATAATCGGCGATATTCTCACGTATATTTCGTACCTATTCACAAGATTACGCACTAAACAGCTATAATATATAACCATTATGCACTTGCCATGAAAAGAAAAAAAACAACTTTACTTTAATGTCGTACTCATATATACGAATAATAAAGTAAAGTCAAAAGAAGGGAAAAGAAGAAATGGCTTTGCCATAATTTTTCTTTTTACCAGCAATATCAACTTGTAATTAGACCACCTTTTCTCTTTTCGAGGAGAGAATATACTATCTCAATACATTTAGTTGACAACTGTTGGGATAATACGCAAAAAAAGAATCGCTCCTCTATACTAAGAAGAGGTGCGATTCTTGATTCCTAGTGGTAATACTTACATACACTCAAACTATGCAAATAGATCCTCTAGTGTAACTTCGCTTTGTATAATTCCAGAATGAGAGTTCTGACGAACGCCGTAAGTTGTTACCATAGTAAGATGAACTGCCTTTCGTGTATTAGTTGAGTCAATGAAGGCAGATTTCTTGTTGCGTAGATTACGTTCATACTCCGCATCAATAGAGAACTCTGACAAGGAATATTTCATTTCACAAACATTAATTACTTGATCATTGCGATCTATCAACAAGTCAATCTGTGCGCCATCACTATTTTCATCAGCTTCTTTTCGCCAAGAATATACATTACTCAATACTCCAGCAATACCCAATCCTACTTTGATTTGTTGTACATGTGCCAAACAGAGTCGTTCAAAAGCCAATCCGCTCCAAGCACGATGCATGGCAGAATCGGTCGATGCGGACCAAAAATGTTCGTCATTATTCTCATTTTGCTGGACGAACTTAAAGTAAAATAGTGTATAGTTATCAATAAGTTGGTAAATGGTTTGTTTAGACTTTTTTCCATAACCATTGTATTTGCGAATAAATCCGCAGTATTCCAACTCATCAAGCACCTTACTCAAAGCTCCACCACTTTGCTTATCGGTTATCTCTAATATTTCTTCGCGGGTCATTCCTGTCTTCTTCCGGCCAAGAGCTGTAACGACATCTATATATAGTTCAGGTGACTTAAACAACGATGCATAAAGTTGATTAAACTCATTGGTCAATTTGCCATTCTTGGCAAAGAACATTTTATCGATATTTTGGGCTAAGCTCAATCCTTTTTCAAGAAGACTCCAATAGAATGGTATACCACCCAATACCATATAACACTCTGCAATCTGGTAACGACTCATTTCGAGACCCTTGTTTTGAACAAACATTTCGCACTCCCTCAAAGTAAAAGGTTGAAGGGCTATGCGCTGCGTTACACGATTATGAAGACCTCCGTGGTCATTAATAACCTTATTGATAATCCATGAAGTTGCGGAACCACAAATAATTAAAACTATATCCTTTCGAGCAGATGCCCAACCATTCCAAAAATGCTCAAAAGCAGATAGAAAATTTGAACGTGGGGTATCCATCCAAGGAAGTTCATCGAGGAAGACAATCTTCTTTTCATCAGTAGAATTCTTCAAATAGTGTGAAAGCAAACTGAACGCCTCTAACCAAGATTGCGGTATCGGACAGTCATCATAACCAGCATCACGAAGTGAAATAGCAAAACTAAACAACTGGTCCTTGGTCTTACCTTTTGCCAAACCCGTATGCTGGAATGTAAACTTATAACCAAAAGTCTCACGTATGAGATAGGTCTTACCTACGCGTCTACGACCATAGACAGCTATTAATTCTGAATACTCAGATTCTGCCGCTGAAAGCAATATTTTCTGCTCTTCTTTTCTACCGATTATCATAACTAATGAGTTTTGTTTACGCAAAAATAAGACAAAAACTTTATATAACGCGCCAAATCTATGAAAAATATTGCGATTTGGCGGATTATAACATATTTTTCACAAGAAAACATCTGTTTGGTTTCATTTAGTTGACAACAGTTGGCGATAATACGCAATAAAAATTGTACCTTTGCACTTAGAAAAAGAGGTGAACTTCTGGATGGAGAACTCGTTTTTTCCATGACTCGCGAGAACGAACGTTAAAACGGCAAAAATGGCGGATTTTTCTACCGCCTAGAAGGTGAAAAAAGGTTTTCTACCGTTTTAAGCGTAAGATTCTCATAATTAAATAGTTCTACATGTTGCATCGGCAAGTAAAGCTAATCATATATACCCAGTTATCCCCAAAACGAAAACGATGAGAGATTTTCCTTTATAGATAGCTTAGGATGTTCAGTTCTCCTATCTCCCATTTCAAAACAAAGGCTGTCCATTATCTAATATGTGACAGCCTTTCTATGAAAGTTTTCTTCAGATAAATATCATACTTTTTTCATAAACTCCTTCGGTGTTTTTCCAAAATACTCCTTATACCTGCCTCTGAAGTTTTTCATATTTCGCATACCCACCATTTCAGCAACCATAGTCACAGAAAATTTTCCGCTTTCCAAAAGTTCCCGTGCCTTCTCCATCCTGATTCTCGAAATCAAATATTTGGGTGCTTCTCCCGTCAACAACTTCCACTTATTATAAAAGGTTGTCCGGCTCATGCACATCCTGGAGGCAATATCATCTACTGTCAAATCCTCTTTATCCATATTCTCCATAATGTAAAGCTTCACTTCATTCAAAAATGCCAGATTGGCATCCTGCTGAGCCCGCTCCATAGGTTTCGTTAAAAAATCTTCTCCAAAAACTTTCTGAAGAAATGTCTTCCGAAGAAAACGGCTATTATTTATCAATATGGATATTTCCACTTTAAGGTCCTCCAGATTAAAGGGCTTACATACAAAGAGATCAGCCTGAGAAGAACAACGCTTTTCCCGCCGTTTCACATCAATGTGCGCCCCCATCAATATCACCGGAATAAAGGAGGTGTCCCTCGACGTCTTCAGTTTAGAAGAAAGTTCCTCACCGCTCATACCTTTCAACATGATATCACAAATCACCAAATCCGGATACTCTTCACATATTACCTCCAATGCTTCCTGACCGTCATCAAAGCTCCTCACTACAAAACATTCCGATAAACGTTTCTCAAGATAATCCTTGAATCCCTTGTCATTATCCGCAAGTATCACTAAAGGTCTATCCATATTTTTTTTCTTCGAGAAACCATGGAAAGCTATTTCCGACTCATTCACCTGAAAAGCGTCCGGAATATTTAAGGATGTATCCCCCCCGAAACCGCACACGAACATCTTATGGGAAATCGAAGCAGAGCCTCCTTTTCCAAAGTCAGTATTTTCCCGTCACATATATTCATCAACTTGTCAAAAAACACACCGCCCATGCCATACTGCTTGCCATGCAGAGGTCGCAGAATAGGAAGCCGCGACGAGTACCATCTGCAACATTTCAGAAATCGCTTGTTGCCTGTATCCTTAATCCTGATTGCCCAGTAATCTCCCTTCAACGAAACCTGCATCGAGAGATGCGTTTCCGGCAGAGAACACTCGATGGCACTCAATACAAACCGGTCGATAACCGGAGATATCTTTCCCGGATCAAACCAAGCGCTTGCATAGTCAAAATCCGGAACCAAATCCAGCTTCATCTGTAACCCGGCCACATGAGACTGTAAAAAAGACACTTTCTTCCTCATAAATGCGCCGATTTCATATTCTGCAACTACCAGGCTACCAGAATTGCCAAATAGTCGTTTCAACTCCATCAACGCTATCAAGTGCTGCTCCAGCCCGCCTATATGATGAAGTGCAACAGCCAGTTCCTTCTTTATGTCTTCCGGACAGTCTCCTTCGTAAACTGCCCCTAACGGTGTCTTAATCAAAGAAATGGGATTACGTATGTTTTGAAAGGTATCAATGAAATACTGATTTCCCTCTTTCAGTAAATCTCTTTCTTCACTGATACAGAGTAAATGGAACAAAAGCCAACATAATATACAGATTCCACTAGCCACTATTGGCAGAACAGACCAGGGAACCTTATGATATACGCCGATGGATAGCAGGAAAACGCATAATGACACTACTATTATTATTATCGATAAATGTTTCATACTATTATAAGTTTAAGTAATAATGATTCATACTAATATATACCCGAGTTTTCAGTCAATAGCAGGATAATCCCAAGTATGTCATCAGGAGGCGGTCTAATGGGGGAACGGTAGGTTCCTTGAGTCATCGAATTCACCTTACCAACCCTCGTTTGCTAGAAGAGCCTGCATTTCGTCCACCTGTATTTCATACCCAGCAACTCTCTAAACCATTCATTTCCCATGCCCAACGTATCTTTAAATATCAATACAACATTCCGCTTATCCAAGATAGCTCCAATCAATTATTCTCAAACAAAATAATAGTATAACAAACGGAAAGGCTAAAAAGATGATACCACTTCACACATATTCTTATCATACTCACATATCTTGCGCATGAAACAGAAAGACATTATCTTTGCAGCATGAAACAAGAACTGAAAGAAAACGGAGGATTACCGGCACATATACTCTGGACACTTGCTATCGTAGCTGGCGTGTCCGTAGCCAACTTGTATTACAATCAACCCCTGCTTAATATCATGCGGCATGAATTGGAAGTTTCTGAATTCAAAACGAACCTCATTGCCATGATTACACAAATCGGATATGCGCTGGGATTATTGTTCATCGTCCCATTAGGAGACCTCTATCGACGCAAGAATATCATCCTAACGAATTTCTTCCTACTCATATTTTCCCTTCTAGCCATTGCCATGGCACCGAACATCTACATCATCTGGGCAGCATCACTCATTACCGGCATCTGCTCCATGATACCCCAAATATTTGTACCGATTGCCTCGCAATTCTCACGCCCCGAAAACAAGGGACGGAATGTAGGTGTCGTCATCTCAGGATTACTGACTGGAATACTTGCATCACGTGTTGTCAGCGGATTTGTGGGTGAAGTGCTTGGCTGGCGTGAAATGTACTTCATCGCCGCTGGAATGATGTTACTATGCGCTATCGTTGTATTAAAGGTACTACCGGACATACAACCGACTTTCCAAGGCAAATATTCCGGGCTGATGAAGTCTCTTTTCTCATTAGTAAGAGAATACCCCTCTCTACGAATCTACTCGATACGTGCAGGACTGGCCTTTGGCTCATTCCTTGCCATGTGGTCCTGCCTTGCATTCAAAATGGGAGAAGCCCCGTTCCATGCATCCAGCGATGTCATCGGCATACTAGGGCTCTGCGGCATTGCCGGAGCCTTAACCGCATCTTTTGTAGGAAAATATGTAAAAAAGGTAGGCATACGCAATTTCAACTTTATCGGTTGCGGAATGATTCTGCTTGCATGGGCCTCGCTCTTTTTCTGCGGAAACAACTATGCAGGTATCATTACCGGTGTCATTCTTATAGACATAGGCATGCAATGTATCCAACTCAGCAACCAGACCAGTATTTTCGACATCTACCCGTCTGCCTCCAATCGGGTAAATACGATTTTCATGACCACTTACTTCATCGGCGGCTCTTTGGGTACCTTCCTTGCAGGAAGCAGTTGGCAGACTTGGGGATGGAGTGGCGTGGTCGGCACCGGCGTTATTTTAACAATAATATCGTTGTCCATCACCCTTTACAGCAAGAAATAACAAGGATACTATCATTTTTCCAAGCAAACGCAAAGATTTGATAATTTTTATTTGTCATGCAAAGGATAAGGAAGATATTGAACAGAATTGTTATACCTTTGTCGCATCAAACTATAAACGACAGATTGATAATAGATTCGTCAACCAAGCATAGTCAAAAACAACCCTATGAATTCAGCAAAGAAAATACCCTCTCCACTCGTTTCTCTATTTCCCATCGCTTTTCTCGTAGGAATGCTGTTCGCCACCATCCATACTTTCGGAAGTGACGCCTTGAGTGGAGGAAGCCAGATTTCCCTGCTTGCCACCACTGGTATGTGTGTCTTTATCGGCATGACTTTCTACCGCATCCCTTGGAAAGATTATGAACTTGCCATCACCAACAACATTTCAGGTGTTGCCACAGCTATCATTATTCTATTGATTATCGGTGCTTTGAGCGGCACATGGATGATAAGTGGGGTGGTACCTACCCTTATATATTATGGTATGCAGATTATCCATCCGAATTTTTTCCTTGCTTCTACCTGCATTATTTGTGCATTGGTATCAGTAATGACGGGAAGTTCATGGACCACTATCGCCACCATCGGTATCGCCCTTTTGGGCATAGGTAAGGCACAAGGTTTTGAAGAGGGATGGATAGCCGGTGCCATCATTTCGGGAGCCTATTTCGGAGACAAAATTTCACCGTTATCGGATACCACGGTCCTTGCCTCATCCGTAACGGAAACACCGTTATTCAGCCATATCCGCTATATGATGATCACCACCGTCCCCTCTCTCCTCATCACCCTTGTCATCTTTACAGTAATGGGACTCACACACGAAACGAACAATACACAACAGATCGCGGAATTTACGGCAGCATTGGACGCCAAATTCAACATTACTCCCTGGTTACTGGCTGTTCCCGTGATTACGGGAATACTGATTGCCCGGAGAGTACCTTCCGTCATCACACTCTTTCTCTCCACTCTGCTGGCAGGGATATTCGCCTTCATCTTCCAACCGGGACTACTGAATGAGATAGCGGAAGGTGGGAATATGTTCAAAGGGATAATGATGACATTCTATGGCAGTACCAGTCTACAAACTGACAGTGACATGTTGACAGAACTGATTGCCACACGAGGTATGGCAGGAATGATGAATACCATCTGGCTCATCATCTGCGCCATGTGTTTCGGTGGAGCCATGACGGCAAGCGGCATGCTAGGAAGCATCACTTCCCTATTCGTCCGCTTCATGAAGAATACAGCCAGCATGGTAGCATCCACCGTATGTTCCGGATTGTTCCTGAACCTTGCCACGGCAGACCAGTACATCAGCATTATCCTCACCGGAAACATGTTCAGCAACGTTTACGCAAAGAAAGGCTACGAAAGCCGGCTACTTAGCCGTACCACGGAAGATGCCGTTACCGTCACCTCCCCGCTTATCCCATGGAACACCTGCGGCATGACGCAAGCCACCATTTTGAGTGTACCCACACTGACCTACCTTCCCTATTGCTTCTTCAACCTTATCAGTCCGGTAATGAGTATCTTTATTGCTGCTATCGGATATAAAATAATTAAAAAACCGGTGAACAATCCTGGATAGGCATTGTTCTTGCAATAAACTTATAACGAACAATTTATTTAAACCTAAACAAAAAAAGATTCGATTATGAAAAAGTTTATTGCATTAGCAGCAGTAGTATTGGTAAGCATGGCAACAACGACCATGTATGCACAAGAGAGTAGAGCTGAAAAGCGCGCAGACCGTAAAGCCCAAAGAGACGCAGAACGTGCACGCCTGAAAGCTGAAGAACAAGCACAGGATGCCATTTCGTACGATGACGCAATGGCGGCCTTGAAAGCTCACCAGTTCGTAATGGAGGCAGACCAAGTGATGTTCCGCAACGGACAGACCGCATTTGTAAACTCCAACACCAACTTCGTATTGGTCAACCAAGGACGTGGCACCGTGCAGGTAGCCTTCAACACCGTATACCCAGGTCCTAACGGCATTGGCGGTGTAACAGTAGACGGAACCGTATCGGACATCCAAATGACTACCGACAAACGGGGCAACGTGAATTGTAACTTCAGCATCCAGGGTATCGGCATTTCCGCCCAGATATTCCTTACGCTGACCGATGGCGGGAACAACGCAACCGTAACCATCAGCCCGAACTTCAACTCCAACACCATGACTTTGAGCGGGAACCTGGTTCCGCTGGAACAATCCAACATATTCAAGGGACGTTCCTGGTAAAACCCTTATATAAATATATATATTCCCACTCCGCCACAAATCACACTAAAAAGTGTACATTTGTAGCGGAGTTTTTTATATACCAATGTCATGAGAGAATTTATCATTGCAGACAATCAAGATATCACCAAAGCAGGCATGATGTTCCTATTGGGCAGACAGAAAGACACCTCCCTGCTGCTGGAAGCCGACAACAAGGCAGAACTGATACAGCAACTACGCCTGCATCCCACCGCCGTTGTCATTCTGGACTATACCCTTTTTGATTTTTCGGGAGCCGAAGAGCTAATGGTACTTCACGAACGCTTCAAGGAAGCCGATTGGCTACTCTTTTCCGACGAATTGAGCCTACCGTTCCTGCGCCAGGTATTGTTCAGCAGCATGGCATTCGGCGTAGCGCTGAAGGATAATTCCAAAGAAGAGATACTGACCGCACTACAATGCGCCTCACGCAAGGAGCGATTCATCTGTAATCACGTCAGTAACCTGCTGCTCGCAGGCAACGGTTCCTCCTCCCCCACTCATCCTACCATCAAAGATGATTTACTGACTACTGCCGAACGGAGCATCCTAAAAGAGATAGCCCTGGGGAAAACAACCAAAGAAATAGCCGCCGAACGAAACCTCAGCTTCCATACGGTAAACAGCCACCGGAAGAATATCTTCCGGAAACTGGGTGTAAACAATGCGCACGAAGCCACCAAATATGCCATGAAGGCAGGCATCGTAGACTTGGTGGAATATTATATATAAATCTCCCCGCTCCCGACACACAGCCGGGCATCAGCATCATACACCACTCCGAACTGGCCCGGAGCAATGCCTTGCAGCTTTTCTTCCGAAACAATGCGGTAACCCTCCGCCTCCTTTTGCAACCTGCCTTTGACAAACTCCGGCGTATGGCGTATCTTGAAAGTCACCTCCACCTCTTCCTGCGCTCCCTTCCAGGGATTATCCGTAATGAAATGAAAATCGTACATACGGAATTCATAGCCGTATTGCAATGCCGTATCACATCCGCGGGACACGTAAATCACATTCTCCTCCACATCCTTGCGGACAACAAACCACGGTCCTCCACCCAACCCCAATCCTTTACGCTGGCCGATGGTATGAAACCAATAGCCCCGATGCTTGCCCAACTTTCTACCCGTTTCCAACTCCACAATATCCCCTTCCCTTTCGCCAAGGAAACGGCGCACAAAATCATTATAATCAATCTTTCCCAGAAAGCAGATGCCCTGACTGTCACGACGTCTGGCGCTGGGCAATCCGGCACGCAGGGCTATGTCACGAACCTCATTCTTCATCAGTCTGCCCAATGGAAACATCAGTTTGGAAACTTGCAGATAATCTATCTGTGCCAGAAAGTCGGTCTGGTCTTTCACGGAATCGGCAGCGGTACCGAGCCATGTCTTTCCATCCCTCAACACCGTAGTGGCGTAGTGCCCGGTTGCCGTGACATCGAAATCCTTCCCCACACGTTGCTCAAAGCACCCGAACTTTATCAGCTTGTTGCACATCACATCCGGATTGGGAGTCAAGCCACGTCTTATTTTATCAATGGCATAAGCCGCCACCTGGTCCCAATACTCCCGGTGCAGGTCCACTACTTCCAACGATAATCCATAACGCCGGGCAATGGCAGAAGCCATCTCCATATCCTCTTCCGCAGAGCAGTCCATATAATCGGCATCGTCCCTCCCTATTTTGATATAAAATAGAGAAGGACGGTAACCTTGTTCGCAAAGGAGATGTACCACCACGGAGCTGTCTACACCTCCCGACAATAATACAGCAATATTCATTCTATCGTATACTGTTATTCTTTTAAATTCTGTCAAATGCCTGGGACAAGTCGTCCAGCAAATCATCGATATGTTCTGTCCCGATGGAGAGGCGGACCGTGCCCGGTTTGATGCCTTGTTCTTCCAATTCCCGTGCACTCAATTGGGAATGGGTAGTGGTGGCAGGATGGATAACCAGGGATTTCACATCAGCCACATTGGCAAGCAACGAGAATATCTGTAAACTGTCAATAAACGTCTGCGCTTCCTTCACACCGCCCCGCACCTCAAACGTAAAGATAGAACCGCCTCCATTCGGAAAGTATTTCCCGTAAAGCGCGTGGTCAGGATGCTCGGGCAGGGACGGGTGGTTCACGGCAACCACTTTGGGATGCTTCTTCAAGAATTCAACCACTTTCAAGGCATTCTCCACATGACGTTCCACGCGAAGCGACAACGTCTCCAATCCTTGCAACAGAATGAAAGCATTGAAAGGACTGATTGTGGCACCGGTATCACGCAACAATACGGCACGGATACGGATGGCATAGGCAGCAGGACCGGCAGCGTCGACGAAACGTACTCCATGATAACTCGGGTCCGGTTCCGTCAGTTGGGGAAACTTCCCCGAGGCCACCCAGTCGAACTTGCCGCTATCTACAATAACACCACCCAAGGACGTACCATGCCCTCCGATGAACTTCGTTGCCGAATGGACTACAATATCTGCCCCATGCTCTATGGGACGAATCAAGTAAGGAGTACCGAAGGTGTTATCTATAATCAGAGGAATCCGGTGACGGTGTGCTATTTCAGCAACGGCATCAATGTCAATGATGTTGCAATTCGGATTTCCCAGCGTTTCAATGAATACTGCCTTGGTATTCTCCTGAATCGCTTTCTCGAAATTGTCCAGATTGCCCGGGTCCACAAAAGTAGTGGTAACCCCGTAGGCAGGCAATGTGTGGGCCAGCAGATTATACGTTCCGCCGTAGATGGTCTTAGCTGCCACGATATGGTCGCCTGCACGGGTGATATTCTCAAAGGCATAAGTGATGGCTGCCGCACCCGAGGCTACGGCCAATCCGGCAACACCGCCTTCCAGAGCCGCCACACGTTTCTCGAACACATCCTGGGTGGAATTCGTCAACCGCCCGTAAATATTCCCCGGGTCCTGCAAGCCAAAGCGGGCTGCCGCATGGGCCGAATTACGAAATACATACGAAGTTGTCTGATAGATAGGTACGGCGCGGGCATCAGTTGCCGGGTCGGGTTGTTCTTGTCCAACGTGAAGTTGTAGAGTCTCAAAGTGCAATTTCTTTGTTTCCATTGTCGTTTGTATTTTAGGTGAATAAACCGTTTCTCATTCGGATGTTGCAAAGATAGAGCGATAAGCCGGGGCAGACAATGACACAGATTAGGGAATTTTATACCACAATTGTGGTAGATAAGCAAGCTATTTTCTATCTTTAGATAAGATAGACTGCATTTCGGCAAAACTTTTTCATGCAAGCATGAAAGTTCTGCACTCAATTTGCACTATCTTTGCCCCCATGAAAGCAAGAAATATACTGATACTCATATTGGGAACCCTGATTCTTCCCATTTATCTGACTTCCTGCGGGGTGGACCGCTGGAAAGAGTATGCCGGACAGACCCAGACAGACCGCTGGATTGACGATACCATGCGTGTGTGGTACTATTGGGTAGACGCTATCCCCCATACCAACGACCTGAACTATTTTCAAGCCCCTTTCACTTTCTTTGCCTCGCTCAAATCCGAAGAAGACAAATTCTCCACCATCGACAGTCTGGTCAGCGTCACCACTACCCGCAGCATCCCCTATACGGATTACAGCTACGGATTCCAGTTCACTACCAACCAGATAGAAGTAGAAGGAGAAGAGAATGCCATTGTTGCACAGATTCTTTACGTTGCCGACGGAAGCCCGGCCTCGGAAATCGGGCTGAAACGGGGTGACTGGATTATGAAGATGGACGGGAACTTTATTACTGAACAGAATTATAAGAAACTGTATGGAAGTAGTGCCATGGAACTTACAGTAGGTTATTACGACGTGGAGAAAAATGCCATCGTTGCTTACGACAAACCCAGACAGATAGCATCGGCGCGTCCCGTCAACGACAACCCGGTGCACTATAAGAATGTATATACATCAGGCAGCAAGAAAATAGGTTATCTGGTCTACAACCACTTCAGTTCCGGCCCCACGGACAACAGTAATGAATATGACAACGACCTGCGCAGCGCATTCCAATATTTCGCATCACAGCAAGTCAACGAATTCATCCTTGACTTGCGCTACAACAACGGTGGATTACTGAGTTGCGCAGAATTGCTGTGTACCATGCTTGCACCTTCCTCCGCCTTGGGACAAGAGTTGGGGTACCTGGAATTCAACAACCGCTTCAATCCGCAGATAGTACCGTTCACCCTGAACTCCGGACTCATCGGAAACGGAGCAAACCTAAACCTGAATACTCTCTACGTACTTACCAGCAGCCAGACTGCCTCCGCCTCCGAAATGGTGATTAACTGCCTCGCCCCGTATATGGATGTTGTCATCATCGGCGGTACTACCGTAGGCAAGAATGTAGGTTCCAGGAATTTCTCCAGCCCCGAACTGATGATAACGATGAATCCCATCGTCTGCAAGATATACAATTCGGAAGGGAAATCTGATTATGAATCCGGATTCCAACCGGCCTACTCGGGATATGTAGTGAATGAGATGAGCGACATGTCACGTTTCCTGCCCTTTGGAGATACCAACGAAGCCTTATTGAGCACTGCACTCGGCGCCATCGACGGAAGCATACAACCGCCCGCACAAGAAGATACCCGTTCTTTAAGAGTGACCACTCTCGCAAACTCCATTGAACGTCGGGCAAGCCATGCCGTACGCATCAAATAAAAAGACCAATAGGATGAAACTAAACAGAAGAGTTACAATCATCACCCGATTTTCGGGAATCATGTTCAGCCTGCTGTTGCTCGGCGGACTGGCAGCTTGCAGCGATGATAACAATGGCAATGATACGCCAGAACCGGAGCCGTCAACCTACCCCACCACTCCTTTCTCCAAAATCGAACTCAAAGAAGTGATAGAGAGCGATGCGCAACCGGTTACTGCCACCCACACCTACCTTTACAACAGTGCAGGCAGGCTGACCAGCTACACCGGCAAACAGAGCTTTACAGCAGGAGACGAACTCTTCGAGATAGAGAATACCACTACTGTCGAATACAAGGACCATCAAGCCGTGATAACCGACGAAGCAGGTACAGTATCAACCTACACGCTGAATGACAAAGGTTATGCCACCACTTGTACCAGTCAGGATATGGCAGGAAATACCCGTACTTACACCTTCTCCTACCTCATCAACACCGAAGACAAATACTATCTGGAAAACATCACAGAAAAGCTGGACGACGGAAAAGAATACTCATTCATTACAATAGACTACAGCAACTTCCGGGCATTGCGCATACAGCAAAAGGTTGACACTTTTGAGCACAACAGTACGGCTACCACACCATCAGGCAATGAAATTGCAAATATCTCCGAAATACCAAGCCTATTCATTACGGACATGTATCCGCTTTCCATGCATGCGGTTGCCATATACGGGAAGATATTGGGAGAACCTGCAAACTATCTGATTACCCAACTCATCCCGGACAGCAACGGAGAAAGTGAAGAGACCACCACCTATACTTATACGTTAGATAACCGGGGTATCGTCACTTCCTGCCATGCAGTCGTCAGGCATATAAGGAACGGCTACGAGCAGGACTACACACGCACCGTGAACTATACCATCGAATAATAAACTACTTACTTCTTAAAGAACTTGTCGAAGAAAAGGACGTGATAGTCTATGGAGTTGTTCCAATACGTTCCGGTATGTCCACCGGGACGGGTGATGAAGTCATGGTCTATCTTCCTTGCCAGCAGCCGGTTGTGCAAGTCCTTGTTCACTTCAAGAAAGAAATCGGCCTCACCGCAGTCGATGATTAGCGCCAAGTCTCCATTTACAATCTTATCCAGCTGGTTGACCACCGTATGCGCATCCCAAGATGCCTTGTTGGCAGCAAACTCTCCCAACTGCTTGTTCATTTCCCAATTCTGGGGGAACGGCCGTATATCCACTCCTCCACTCATACTGCCCGCCGCACCGAACACATCCTTATGACGGATAGCACTCCACAAAGCACCGTGGCCGCCCATACTCAATCCACTGATGGCACGCGCCTTTCTATCGGGAATGGTAGCATAGTTCCCGTCTGTATACTTCACCAATTCCGAGGTGACAAAAGTCTCATAACGGTAGGCAGGATTCTCCGGACTGTCCCAATACCAACTGTTCTTGCCGTCCGGACATACAAATATGATCCCTTTCTCATCTGCCATCTGCGGCAATTCCGGCTTCAGTTGCACCCAGCTCCGCGCATTGCCGCCATAACCGTGCAACAGATAAACCACCGGACAAGCCTGCTTGCCGATAGCCTTATCAGGCAATACATACACAACTTTTACATCCTTATTCATGGCTGCACTTCTCACCAACACCGTGTCTACACGTGCCGCCTGCAACATTACGGCAGACAGACACCACAAAAGCCCCAAGGCAATAATTCTTTTTTTCATCTATTTATTGTTTATTTTTTCTAACGGATGGCAATATTAACAATAAATACTGAAAAATCATTATCTTTGCCTCACAAACTATTCAAAATCCACTATGGAGTTTATTATCATTCTACTTTTACTTATTCTGAACGGCATTTTTGCCATGTATGAAATCGCTTTAGTCTCCTCAAGTAAAGCACGCCTTGAAACTCTTGTCGGAAAAGGGAACAAAAGAGCCAAAGGAGTATTGAAACAACTGGAAGAACCCGAAAAATTCCTCTCCACCATCCAAATCGGTATTACTCTTATCGGTATCGTATCCGGTGCCTATGGTGGTGCCACCATCGCTGATGACGTAGAACCGCTGTTCGCCCTCATTCCGGGAGTAGCCGCCTATGCCAAGACTCTCGCCATGATTACCGTAGTAGCCATCATCACCTATCTGTCGCTCATCATAGGCGAACTGGTGCCCAAGTCCATCGCCTTGAACAACCCGGAACGATGGGCCACCATGCTCAGCCCCTTCATGATTGTGCTGACCAAGATTTCCTATCCGTTTGTATGCCTGTTGAGCGCTTCCACCAAACTGATGAACAAACTCATCGGACTGAACAGTGGCGAGGAACGCCAAATGACACAAGACGAACTGAAGATGATTCTGCACCAAAGCTCGGAACAAGGCGTCATCGACAAAGACGAAACGGAAATGCTGCGTGACGTGTTCCGCTTCTCGGACAAAAGAGCGAATGACCTGATGACCTATCGCCGCGACATCGTTGTGCTCCATCCCACAGACACACCGGAAGAGGTGCTGCGTATCATCCACGAAGAACACTTCAGCAAATATCTCCTGGTGGAGCGGGGAAAGGACGAGATTATCGGTGTGGTTTCCGTAAAGGACATCATCTTGATGATGGGCGGCGAACAACCCTTCAACTTACGTAGTATTGCACGCCCTGCTTTGTTTATTCCGGAAAGTTTGTATGCAAAGAAAGTTTTAGAGCTGTTTAAGAAGAACAAAAACAAGTTCGGAGTTGTTGTAGACGAGTATGGAAATACAGAAGGTATCATCACCCTGCACGATTTGACGGAAAGTATCTTCGGAGACATCCTCGAAGAGAATGAAACGGAAGAAGAGGAAATCGTTGTTCGTCAAGACGGTTCCATGCTGGTGGAAGCTTCCATGAATCTGGATGACTTTATGGAGGCGATGGGCATTATGAACTATGATGACCTGAAAGAAGAAGACTTCACCACCTTGAGCGGTCTTGCCATGTTCTTGATAGGACGGGTGCCGAAAGCCGGAGACTTGTTCAGCTACAAAAACCTGGACTTCGAAGTGGTGGATATGGACCGCGGACGGGTGGACAAGCTGCTCGTCATCAAGAAAGAAGAAGATGAATAACAAACGCTATTGCGTCTTTATAATTAACTTAAACCATTAAAGCAATGAAAAAAGTAATGATGATTGCAGCCCTTGCCGCTGCATTGGTATCCTGCCAATCAAAAGGAACTCAGAACAATGACGCCGTCGCCATGGACGAAAGTGTAATGGCTGTTACCGGCAATGACTCGTCTGCCGTAGCCGTATACGAAGGAATCCTTCCCGCCGCCGACGGTCCGGGCATCCAGTATGTATTGAGCGTAGACAGTGTAGGTCCCGACGGAGAAAGCGGCTACACGCTGGTAACAACTTATCTGGATGCCGAAGGCCCCGGAAAGAACAAGAGCTTTACTTCCAAAGGAAAGAAAGAAGTTATCCAGAAAGACGTCGACAACAAGAAGAAAACAGCCATCAAGCTGACCCCGAACGACGGGGACACTCCGGTGTACTTCGTAGTAGTGAACGACACAACCCTGCGCCTTGTCAACGACAGCCTGCAGGAAGCTGTGAGTGACTTGAATTATGACATCATCCAGGTGAAATAGTCCATCCATACTTATAAGAAAGAACGGTACAGCCGGAATTACTGAATTCAGTGGTTCCGGCTGCTGTTTTTTCAATGAGGGGGCATTTCAAACAAGAGAACAGAAGGCTATATCAAAAAGTTAGTGCTATCTTTGTCGCTTCATCAAAGTATATATAAACATGAAACATTCTTCCGAGAAACCTTTAGCACCTGCCAACTACTCACGCTGTTTCAACAACCAATGCCCGAAAGCCGACAACTGCCTGCATCGCTTAGCCGCCCTTCGCGATACCCCCGAGTACCCGTCCATCCGCATCATCAATCCACTGTGTATTCCAGAGGATAGCAGCCAATGCGCCTATTTCCAATCGACACAAAAGATACATGTTGCATGGGGAATCAGTCACTTGCTCGATGAAGTTCCCTACAAGAATCTCCAACCTCTGAAAAGCCAGTTGATAGCCCATTTCGGCCGCGGAAAATACTACCGCTTCTACCGGGAAGAATCTTACCTTTCCCCCGAAGACCAGAACTATATCCGCAGAACTTTCCACCAATACAACATTCCGGGAGAACCGGCTTTCGACTCTTACAGCGAGGAATACAAATGGTAGAAAGGTAATCTTCAGCCCCCTTTTCATGTCATTTTATCACTGAAAATATAGATAACACTTTAGTTCACAACGGTGAACACTTTGTTACAACAGTAAGAAACAAAGTGTTCACATACTATGAAACAAACTGTTCGCACTCAATAAAACAAACTGTTTTCTTTAACGGAACAAACTGTTTTCTTTAACGGAACAAACTGTTTCCTACTAATGAAACAAACTGTTCTCCATATTGAAACAAACCGTTCTCCTTAGGGAAACAGACGGATTCCCTTTTGAAGCCCTACAAGGGGAATAATTATCGCCTGCGAAAATATAGGAGGAAATACAGCGACATAGTGCGATACCTATTCTCTGCAAAACGGGTGAACGTGTTCGGAAGGATATTGCAGCAACACGGGATGAGGTAAAGGAAAGAGAGGGGGAGATGGTATATTGTGTGGTAAAAGTGGGGAGGTAGAAAAGACGGAAAGGATTACAGTTGAAATAAATTCTTTTTCTTAACTTTGTGAAATAGAAACATCGAATATGACGATGAAGAAAATAAAAATATGAAAACAGCACTATCTATAAATCAACCGTTCAAGGATTGGGTAAACCACCTAAAACAAGACATTCGTAGTGCACAGATTAAAGCGGCTGTACGCGTGAACAGCGAACTGCTTCACCTTTACTGGCAACTGGGGGCAGAAATTATAGAACGGCAGAAAGAAATGACTTGGGGAAGCGGATTTCTCGAAGAGTTGAGTCGTGAGCTGATGGCAGAATTTCCTGATATGAAAGGGTTCTCATATAGAAACATACGCAGTATAAAGCAGTGGTATCTATTTTATAATGAGCCACATACAATTTGGCAACAAGTTGTTTCCAAATTAGGTGAAGAGAAATTTTTCTCCATCCCTTGGGGGCATCATCTCTATATCATCTCCCAATGCAAGGAAGTGAACTTATTCGGAGAAAAGACAGTTAAACAATAAAACCGGAAACATATATGGCCGATAATTATCTTGAAAATCAGTACGAGCAATACCGGGCACGCAAAGCAGCTTGGGAGAAAGCGAAAAAATCCGGTAAGGCACAAACGCTACATAAGCCGACACTTCCCCTCAAAAAAGGCGGAAAGAAAGTGTTCGTTACCGGAGGTGCAGGAGGTATTGGCAAAGCCATTGTAGAAGCCTTCTGCAAGCTTAATTACCAAGTAGCCTTTTGTGACAAGAATGAACTGGAAGGACAACAAACCGCCCAAGCCACCGGAGCACAATTCCACCCCGTCGACCTAAACAGCAAAGAAGCATTGGAACTTTGCCTGCAAAATATTTTCAAGGAATGGGGGGATATTGACATCATTATAAACAATGCCGGCATCAGTGAATTCTCTCCCATCACAGAAACGAGTGTGGAGACTTTCGATAAAATATTGTCTGTGAATTTACGTCCGGTGTTCATTACTTCACATGCGTTGGCAGTACACCGCAAAAGTCAAAACAGCACGAATACCTACGGAAGAATCATTAATCTCTGTTCTACCCGCTATCTGATGAGTGAACCAGGCAGTGAAGGATATGCAGCTTCCAAAGGAGGTATCTATTCATTGACGCATGCGTTGGCTTTATCGCTTGCAGAGTGGCACATCACGGTCAACTCCATCTCTCCGGGCTGGATTCAGACACACGATTATGAACAATTACGGGCAGAAGACCATTCGCAACATCCCTCCGGACGGGTTGGTAAACCGGAAGATATTGCCCGTATGTGCGTATTCCTATGTCAAGACGAAAACGACTTCATCAATGGCGAAAACATCACCATTGACGGAGGCATGACCAAAAAGATGATTTACTGGGAATAGCCCTTTTATAAAACAATCTGCCCAATATAATAATTATAGGATATGAACATGAAAAAGTCTTTTATAGGAATCCTGGCAGCAACCATCATCCTCAGCGGATGCGGCACAAGCCAGATGGCTGTAGGCGACCCTAACGCAGTGCTCGCAGGAGCTGCCATCGGAAGTAATGTAGGCGGTGCCATCGGCGGCTTGATAGGAGACAGCAACGGAGGCTGGCGGGGAGGATACCGGGGTTCCGCCATCGGCACCATCATAGGAACCATTGCGGGAGCTGCCATTGCCAATGCAGCCACAGCCCCCAAAAAGCAGGAGGAGTACAGCTACCGGATAGAAAGGACACAGCCCTATCCCCCGCAATCCGGAAGACAGCCGCAAGCATCGGCCATCGACCACTTGAGGATACGGAATATACGTTTCATTGACGACAGCCGCAACCACGTCATCAATTCGGGCGAAAACTGTAAAGTGATTTTTGAAATCATGAACGAAGGAAACAAAACAGCCTACAACGTAGTGCCGGTGGTGGTGGAAACCACGGGCATGAAGCGTATTTACATATCGCCGTCGGTCATGATAG
This sequence comes from Bacteroides sp. AR29, assembly GCF_900217715.1. Lineage (NCBI taxonomy): Bacteria > Pseudomonadati > Bacteroidota > Bacteroidia > Bacteroidales > Bacteroidaceae > Bacteroides > Bacteroides sp. AR29. The sequence continues at coordinate 58,197 of NZ_OBMS01000022.1, read as the reverse complement.
AGCAAATAACTCCGCGCAACGGTGTGAAATACACCGCCAACATCAGTGCCGGAGAACGGATAAAGACGGGTAACGTCACCATACGCATAGCCATAGCCGACGAGTACGGAGACGAATATGAGTGGCAGGAGTTTTCGTTGCCCACACAACGGTAGAACAATGTCTTAACAGTAGTTTTTCAAAGAAATGGAACAACAGCAATCTTCTTTCAAAGAAAAAGAACGCATAGAACTACGGGAACCCCGACGCTTCAAAGTCACCATCTACAATGATGACTTCACCACCATGGAGTTTGTGGTAAAAGTACTCACCACCGTCTTTTACAAATCATCGGCAGAAGCGGAAACACTGATGCTGCAGGTGCACAAGAGCAACTCCGCGGTAGTGGACATCTACTCATACGACATCGCCCACTCCAAAGTACAGAAAGCCACCCGCATGGCACGCAATGAAGGTTTCCCCCTCCGGCTCACCGTCACCCCGGAGGAAGAAGAATAAGAAAGAAACAATATGGATATAAAAAATACGATATTCGTAAACCAAGCATTCGCTTCCGCACAAAGAAAAGCCGAGTCTTACCGGCACGAGTTCATCATGCCCGAACATCTGCTGAGCGCCATTCTGGAACAGGAACCCTTTATCAACACCCTGCAAGATACCTTCTACAATTATGTGGAGCTCAGCATCTCGCTGGAAAACTATCTGACGGAAGAAGTGGACACTGTCCCCGACAATGTGGAATACGAGTTGGGACTTTCCGTCCAGCTCAGCTCACTCCTGCAACATGCCTATACGGTGACAGAGTATTCCAGCGCCGAAGAGCTGGATGTTCCTCATCTGATACAAGGCTTGCTGCAACTGGAAGATTCCTGGGCATGCCATTTCCTGAAGGAAGCAGTCGGCGGCGACCTGCCCGAATTCCTCAGCCTGCTCATCACCCACTACGAAGAAGCGGAGCTGGCAGAAGAAGCAGGCGGTACGCCATCTCCCGATGAACAAGAGAAAACAGAACCGTGGCGTAACTACGTGACCTGCCTCAACGACCATCTGGCAGACCACAACCCGCTTATCGGCAGGGAGATGGAGTTGGAGCGAACCATACAAGTGCTCTGCCGCAAAGAAAAGAACAACCCGTTGCATGTGGGCGAACCCGGTGTAGGCAAAACAGCCCTTGCCTATGGGCTTGCCGCCCGTATCGAAGCGGGCAACGTCCCCGAACGGCTTGCCGGCTTCCGCATCTATGAGCTGGACTTGGGCAGTCTACTGGCAGGCACACAATATCGCGGCGATTTCGAGAAGCGGCTGAAAAGTATCATGGAAGGCATCGGTCGTGAGGGAAACGCCATCGTCTACATCGACGAGATACACAACCTGATAGGCGCCGGACGCACGGGCGAAGGCTCTATGGATGCCTCCAACATGCTGAAACCCTATCTGGAAACCGGGGCAATACGTTTCATCGGCTCTACCACCTACGACGAGTACAACCGCTACTTCGCACGCAGCAAGGGACTGGTACGCCGCTTCCAGCAGATAGACATACTGGAACCGAACATTGAAGAAGCCATACATATCGTAGAAGGCCTGAAAGAGAAATACGAAACCTACCACGGCGTCACCTACGAGCCCGACGTCATCCCCTATGCCGTAAAGGCAAGCGCCCGCTACATCAGCGACCGTTTCCTGCCCGACAAAGCCATCGACCTGGTGGACGAAGCAGGAGCTTACCGGGAAATATACCCCACAGACTCCGAGGAACAGACCGTGGACAAGGCACTGATAACCGACATACTGGCACGTACCTGCAAAGTCAATGCCCTCGCCATGAAAGAGGACGACACCACCGCCTTGGAAAGCCTGCACGAACGCATCAGCTCCCGCATCTACGGGCAGGAAGAAGCCGTCCGTCAGGTGGTGGAAGCTGTGCAAATGTCCAAAGCCGGACTGCTGGACGAAAACAAACCGCTGGCAAGCCTGCTCTTTGTAGGCCCCACCGGAGTAGGAAAGACCGAAGTTGCCAAAGTGCTCGCCGCCGAGCTGGGCATCGCCCTGCAACGTTTTGACATGAGCGAATATACCGAAAAGCATACCGTAGCCAAACTGATTGGCTCGCCTGCCGGCTACGTGGGTTACGAGGACGGCGGCCTGCTGACCGACGCCATACGCAAGACCCCAAACTGCGTGCTACTGCTCGATGAGATAGAAAAAGCCCATCCCGACGTATTCAACATCCTGCTGCAAGTAATGGATTATGCCGTACTGACTGACAACAAAGGACGGAAAGCCGACTGCCGACACGTGGTCCTCATCATGACCTCCAATGCCGGAGCACAATATGCCCGCCAAGCGTCCATCGGCTTCAACAGTCAGGTCACCGCCGGAGAAGCCATGCTGAAACAAGTCAAGAAAACCTTTAAGCCCGAATTCATCAACCGCCTCTCTGCCACGGTGGTCTTCCATGACATGGACCGCCCGATGGCATCACTTATCCTCGACAAGAAACTCGGAGAACTAGGCAGCAAGCTGTCTTCCCGCCAGGTGGAAATGGTATTGAGCCAGGAAGCACACGAATGGCTGCTCCAACGGGGTTTTATTCCCGAATACGGCGCCCGGGAGATGGACCGCGTGATAGCCGCCCACTTGAAACCCTTGCTGATGCGCGAAATTCTGTTCGGTACATTGAAGGCAGGAGGAAAAGTCCGCGTGCAAGTGGAAAACGGAGCATTGAAACTACAACCCGCAACCGAATAACGATATGGTCTTTCAACTGACGGATAAACTTGCTTTCCCCGACCCTCACTACGGCGACCCCGACGGGTTGCTCGCTGTGGGCGGTGACCTATCCATTGACCGCCTCATCCTGGCGTACTCCAACGGCATCTTCCCCTGGTACGCATTTCGGGAAGAACTGATACAATGGTGGTGCCCGATGGACCGTTTCGTCATCTTTCCGGACGAAATCCATATCTCCCACTCCATGCGTACGCTCATCAACAAAGGAAAGTACGAAATCACCTTCAACGAAGCTTTCCAAGACATCATACAAACCTGCGGAGAATTGCGGATAGAACAAGAAGGCGCCTGGCTCGGAACGAAGATGATGGAAGCCTATACGCACCTGCACGAACAAGGATTCGCCGCCAGCGTGGAAGTATGGGAAGAAGAGCAATTGGTAGGTGGGCTGTACGGAGTGACCCTGGGACGTTGTTTCTTTGGAGAGAGCATGTTCTCACTCGTTCCCAGCGCCTCGAAGCTGGCCCTCATCCATCTGGCCCAATTCTTCAGGGAACATGGAGGCGTCATGATAGATTGCCAGTTCGAAACCCCTCACCTCAAAACAATGGGAGGCAGGCACATCAGTTACGACGAATATATGACATACATCGAACAAGACTGCCGCTTCTAAAAGTAAAAAGGAATAACGAGGGGCTCAGAACTATCCGCGCCTAAATATAGCATAATGAAAGTACTCATATACTTTTGACACTCTCCTATTCTATTTGAAGGCCGGAGCAGGAAGATGCATACCTGCCATCGTCAATTGGTTGTCCTTGGCATATTGGAGGAAATACTTGCGTGCTTTCACGGCAGCTTCCTTATCCATATCATAGGAAGCGCAGTATTCCGGATGCTCCAACTGAAGGGCCGCACCATGGATGAGGTCACCAATCACCAGTAACTTGCCACTCTGGAAAACCGTATGACCGGGAGTATGACCGACTGCCTCCATGGCAACCACATTGCCCGGCAAGGTATCGCCAAACTCAAACAGATGCAGCCGTTCCTTATAGGCATCCATCGTCTTTACGACCTGCGCCTTCCTTTCGGCAGGCATTGCCATCCAGGCATCATATTCCACTTTTGATGCGTACACTTCGGCATTCGGGAAGACTACACTGTCTCCCTTCATCATTCCACCGATATGGTCGCCATGGAAATGGGTAAGATACAGATATCCAATATCTGCCGGAGAGATACCCAAAGATTGTAATCCGGGCAACAGACGACTGCCGGGAGCTCCCATTCCCGTATCAAAAAGGATACGGATACCATTCGTATCTACCAGGAAGGTGCTCATGGAAGAAGGAATACCGCCTTGAAGCGACAAACTTTCCATCAATTCATCGCTTGCATCCGGGAAAATCGTTCTCGGCATCAAATGCTCACCAGCATTATCCTGAATCCAAGTGGCCTGCACTCCCTCCAGTTGCAAGGTCTTTACGCCACTGCATGTTACACCGACACTATCCATACTTACATCTTCATTTGTTTGTTTCTTTGTCCTGCTGCCGCAACCCGCCATCAGCAATGCTGCTGACACAACAACCAGGCACGTCCATGTCTTGTTTTTCATCGGTACAGAGTTTTTTATCCATAAATATTGAAGTTCGCACAAATATAGGCAAATAAAATCATTCGGCACACGGATGCCTGAACCAAAAACGGCTGCCGACTCCCAATTCCGACTCAGCACCGATAGTCCCGCCAAGATGCTCAATGATACTTTTACAGATGGACAAGCCTAAACCCGTGCCCTTCGCAAAGGTATTAAGCCTTACAAAGCGGTCGAACACAGTAGCCACGGCATCCGGAGCAATACCCATACCGGTGTCCGTCACAGAAAACTCTATCTGATCGGTACCTTCCACCGGATGATATTCCAAAAGGATCTGCCCTTCACTGGTGAACTTCAAAGCGTTGTTTATAAAATTGGTGACCACCTGCATCAGACGTTTCTTGTCGGTATAGATACGGTAATCGGGCAAGTCGGGAGCCAACAGAACCGGTACAGCCTTGTCTTCCTTCATATCATAGTTGCGCATCACGTCCTTACAGAAGTCACTGACATCCACATACCCCATATTATAATCAAGTGTTCCCGCTTCTATCTTTGCTAAATCCAGAATGTCGGATATCAGTTGCAAGAGCAGTTCCGTATTCTCCTGCATGATGGCAAGGTATTCCTGGCGTTCTTCCCTAGCGTCCAGTTCGGCAATGATGCTTGCAAAACCGACAATGGAATTGAGCGGAGTACGGATTTCATGACTCATATTGGCCAGGAAAGCAGACTTCAAGCGGTCCAGATGTTCTGCCTTATCCTTGGCGACCCGCAATTCCTCCTCTATCTTTTTCTGATGGTCGATATCCACACTGGTAATGACATGCGCCATCTGCCCGTCCACCCAAGCAAAGGCTGCACTGAACACGCGAAACCAACACTTGTCAAATGGCCGTTGATAATCCCACGAATAGACTTTGGTGGGGTGTCCGTTTTCATCTATCAAATGCCTCTTTGGGCAGAACTCACACTCCCCCGTCTTGTCCGAGTAGAGGGCCTCCCAGCATTTTTTCCCCCAGAAATGCTCGATACCGCCATATGGTTCCACCATAGACCTATTGGCATACAACATATCGTGGGAATCGAAAGAGTTGACGTAAATATCAACGCCCATATTATTTTAGATTTTTATCGGTTTGACTTAACCGATTGAGAAATAAACTATTAGCGAATTATTTGAGAAATAGAGGTAACGATTTGGCAACTGTGCGAATTTCAGCGTTTTGCGTTGCTATGCTGTCAAATAACTCTTTCATTTGCAAATATAACATCTTTTTCCGAAAGTACGAACTGTTGGCAGCAATTTTATAAAATCAACTTGCGAAAAACGAAAATCATTCATCCCATTTACAAGTTGGTATGTTAAGAACATTGTCCGCTTTGTCATTTTGTTACCGGGATTTGTCCGCATGGTAGGAGAAGCGTACCAATCAGTCAAGTATGTTGTTTCATTATGTAATAGCCAGCTGTTTTTTGTGTAATACTCCGATAACGCTTTCTTTTTGCTTTTTATATGTGCAAGGGTCAAGCCCCCCACGGATAGTTACTTCGTTGGAGATTTTGGACTATATCACAACTTGGTTCAGAGTGATAATTTAATGTGTGTCAATGCACCATGATGTTTTTGGGTAATCTACCATCTTGCTATTTGTACTTGGTTCAGAGGTTGTTATTCCTGAATATCTTTCAACTGTAATAGGACCTCTTGATGCCGTGTAGAATTCTTTGGTATGAGTTTTGTAAGGGATAACTTTCTCCAATAGTGTTTTAAAATTATTATATATTTCTGTGTCTGTACCACATAAAGTCTGTACATAATCTCCGAAATCATAGAATATCACAGGGGAGTAGCCATCCATACGCTGAATATTTATAGCTTGTGTACTATCAAAAGAATAATTAGAGTGAATATATTTCATTAGTTCTGCCAACTCATCCAAGTAAGAGCAGTCTGTTACAGCCAACGTTCCATAAGGATATTGATAGTTAGAATAAAACTGATAAAATGACTCACATATAGCTTTGTAATCTGGTTTTTCTGATAAGAGATATTTGCCTATTGTGGAATATGGCATACCAAAGACCATCACTTCTGTTGGACAGGCAATCATATAGTTGGTTACATGGCGTAACTCATAGGCAACTTCCAACGATGACATATAGCAATCATCAAATAGAATATACTCCATTGACAATCCGTTATTAGATAAGCTTTGAGCAAGAGTGCTTATGTTTGTTTGGTATTCTGCTGTTAATCCGCCAAAAAAACGTGTCATAGGAACATTCTCAAAATCCCAATGATAAACAAAATCTTCCTTCGCTTTGCTACGGCTTTGTACAACAGGAAGCCAGCCCGTGCCGTGACAACCGATAATCATTGAATAACTTTCAACAGGAGCAAATGTTTTCATATCTCCGAGAATCTCTGTCAAACCAGCTTCTGTGGTAAAAGAAGGATTTACATATTCTTTTAAGATAGTCCTTTTACACGAACCGTTATTTAAAGTTATTTCAAACATCTCCGATTCAGAAGGGCTTGTAGATAAAAACACTATAATTCTTTCATTCTCTAATCCTTTTTCTTGTATAGCTTCTTCCATATCAGAAATGTTATTATAAAAATAACTTGTCAGATTTGTTGACCATGGGAGATACATAAAAACTGTTCTTTGATTATTGGTTTCTATTTCAAAGTCTTCTTTTTCACATGAAATAAATAAGAATACCAATAGTATAAAAGGCAATATTTTTTTTATTCTCATATTATTTTGATTTATAGTTCCGTATTCACGTGTATTTTTCCGAAAGTTTTTTGCTCGTCACGTATCCGGCATAGCTCCCGATATACTTTTAGGTGCAAATATAGCGAAAAGTGCCATTCATAAGACATCATGAACGGCACTTTTTTATTGTTTTCCAGCAAGATAAACGGTTATATCTTCATTCCTCTGCTTTTCCTTTGCGGTTGTATAGGTCGGCGAATATTCTGCCTTAGCTTGTCGAACTGTTCCTTGAACCACTCGGCAATGGGCTTTCGGTCAATGGCAAGAACCAGTCTCGTCCCGTCCGTGGGGTCTTTCACGACTTGAAACCCCGCCTTTTCGGTCGTGAATTTCCGTCCGTGTTCTTCCGAATAGAGTTCCCCTGCATACTCCAACGGCTTTCCCTTGACGAGCGTTGCGGTCTGCCTTTCATCGAATCCCACAAGGCGGCACAGGTTTTCGATACGGAGCATTTCACGGAAATAGGGAAACCATGCCGCCGCCTTTGCGATTACCGTTTTCAGAAACGATATTTCCTGCTTGTGCTTCGTTTCCTTGTCCGCTATCTCCCTGCGGTGCTTCCGTTCTACTTCCGCCATCTGTCGGCTGTGGTCTGCCTGCATGGTCTGTATTCTGTCTTGCAGGGCTTCGATGGTTTCCTCGTGGTCGGCTACCTCCCTATGCAGGGCGGTGTTCTCCCTTTCCAGTGTCTTGACCTTGTTACTGCCGAAAAGAGAACCGACGCTCTCGGCGATGTTGGCGGCTGCGGTGGTTGCCGCCCCTTTCAGCTTCTCGGTCTGTATCTCTTTTTTCGCTTGCCTTAATTCCTCCCGTGCCGTTTCTTTCTGCTGTTGCAAATCCACCACTTCCGCTTTGAGGTTGTCGGCGAGTTTCTGTATATCCCGATAATACTGCTGCGTGGACTTGTGGCGAGCCTTCGAGCCGTCTATGCCCCTTTGCAGCCCATATTTTGCCATCGCTTCGGCATAGGTATCTTGGTAGGACTTCAATTTCAGCCGTGTCATAATATCGTCTGCGCACAGCCTCACGGTGTCGGTCGGCTTCTTGCGGTATCGCTTCTTCGTCTGTTCCTCCCTTTTCCTGCGCTTTCGCTCTCCCTTGACGATGGGAACGAGCGTAACGTGTATGTGCGGCGTTTCCTCGTCCCTGTGCAGGTGAGCCGCCACGATGTTCTCCTTTCCGAACGTGTCGGCGAAGTATTTCAGATTGTCGGCGCACCACTCGTCCAAACGCCCCTCTTCCTCTATCCGCTTCATGTCCTCGTGCGTTCCCGACACGTTGATGCGGATTGCCCGTACTTGGTTGCTTCCGATTTTGCGTGTCAGCCCCGCTTCTTCTAATCTCTGCTGTATAGCCGCCGAACGGTCTTTCACCACGTCGGGGTAGTCGATGAGCCTGCGGTTTAAGTACGTGCGTGTGGGGTCGGCGTTCTTCGGTATGATGAAACGCTCGATATGTGCGGTCGTTCCGCTGTCGCTGCCGTGCGCCTTTTCCATGTGTAAAACTACGAAACCCATATATTTTTCCTTTCTTTTTTGGCTTGTGAAACAATGATTTTTTGTATCTTCGGGGGCGGCAAATGCCGTCCCCGATGGGGTGTGCAGAGGGGCTTGCCCCTTGCCTTATTGGGGAATTTTCAGCGATACGTAGTATTGCGGCTCGGAAAATTCCCTAATAAGCTACGGTATTTTCTTCGTAAATACCCTGCGGCGTGCCGTCCGTCTGCCCGTCTGCCTTTCGGCTATGGCTGTCCCTGCCGCCTGCTTGCCCGTAACCCCACCTTATTTTTTCCCTTTCGGTCGGTGGGTGGCGGGGCGGTCGTTTCCGTTTTCAAAGGCTCTTTTGCACGGGGCCGTCGGATACAAGGTTTTCCCGATAAATACGCTCGCAGCGAAGCGAGAGGAAGATTTATCGGGAAACGGCGCAGCCGCCTGACCTTTTAGCCGACATAAAGCCCCGTGCTTGCTTTGCCTTTGTAAACGGAAATGATTGCTCCGCTTTCCTCTGAAAAGAGGAATAGAACCTGCAATATATATCACCATAGTGATAGATTTGCATGTTGGTATGCTGGTACGTTTGCATGTTGGTATGTTGATATATCATCATGCTTGCCAACGGCTGTTGGGCTTGCCGTCCGAAACAACCAACACGAATACCGTCGTTTTCTCTTTTCTCCCGTGTATAATCCTCTCTAATAATGCCTTGCGGACTTTCGCCGCCCCGAACGATTCGATACGGAAAGCGAGGGCGGCTATCGTTTCGAGGTTGTAAACCTCCGCGCTGTATCTGTCCGATATGCGGATAATGCGCTTTATGTCATATATATTCAAAACTCCGCTTTTGCAGAGTGCCTTTATCCCTGCCCGAACCGTCGGGGCGATAACCCCGAACAGTTCGCAGATTTCCCACTCGGTCATGGCGGTTGCGCCTATATCGCTCGGCTGGAAGATATTGCCCTGCCCGTCCATCGTGATAATATTCCTTTCTTCTTTCATCGGTATTCTGTTTTTAATTAGATGGCTCGGCAGATATTCTTCTCCATGTCCTCCAACTTGTGCGACAAGGTTTCCATGTCTTGGCTTATCTTTTGGGCGGTGATTTTGGCGTAAATTTGGGTAGTCTTTATGTTAGTGTGTCCCAAAAGGCGGCTTACGGTTTCGATGGGTACGCCGTGCGACAGAAGCACGGTCGTGGCGTTCGTGTGGCGTAAGCAATGATAGGTCAAGCGCACCTTGAAACCGCATTGTATGCCTATCTCTTTGAGTATTTTGTTGCAACTTCCGTTGCTCGGAACGGGGAAAACATGACCGTCCCTTGCCAGCCCCTTGTACTTCTCGATGATACGCTTGGGAACGTCCAAAAGGCGGATGTTCGATTCGGTGTTGGTCTTCTTTCTTCGGGTGATTATCCAAAGGTTGCCGTCGAAGAATGTTTGCAGGCGGTCGGCGGTGAGGTTCTTCACGTCCGAATACGCCAAACCCGTGAACACCGAAAAGACGAACAAGTCCCGTACAAGTTCATGGGTGGCATTCTTCATGGGTGCGTTCATGAGCGTCTGTATTTCCGTTTGGGTGAGGTAGCCCCTATCCACGCTTTCGGGAGAGTTGATATATCCGGCAAAGGGATTGAACGGCAAACGCCCGTCGTTCCTCGCAATGGAAACGATGTGTTTCAACACAATCATGTAGCCCCACACGGTATTGGTGCGGCATTTCTTCTCCGTGCGCAAAAAATACTCGAAATCGTTGATGAACGTGAGGTTGAGTTCCTTTAACGGAATATCCTCACGCTTGTAGGTATGGGGCAAAAACTCCCGAATATGGTTGCAGACCGTCCGATAACGGGTAAACGTACCTTGCGCCCTGCTGTGCCCGACTTTCTTCTCAAACTCGGCGTTGTGCTGCTCGAACAGCTTCAGCAAGGTTTCCTGCTTGATGCCGATACCGAGATAGGCGTCTTTGAGTTTGGCGGCGGTAACATAACCGTCCGTCTGCATCAACTCTTGATAGCGGCGGTTTACCTCCACACGGATTTTATCTACCGCAAGGTTGATTCTCTGCGCTTCGACGCTCTTGCCCGAAGCACGGTTGTTCTTCACGTCCCACAAGCGTGGGGGAACGTCCATCTTGCAACTGAACTGTTTAATCTCGCCGTCCACCGTGATACGGCACATCAGAGGCAGGTTGCCGTTCGGCTTCTCGCTGCCTTTCTTCACGTAAAATAATACCTTGAATGTACTTCGCATAACTCACTCCTTTTTTTGGTTACAAAATTAGTTCTTAGTGAGTTACCGACAGCTATGTAAATCAACGCAAAACGCAGAAAAAGAACCTTTTAGCAAGAAATTTGCACCCGTTATGGGAGTAACGAGGTGGTAACTGAACTTCTGCACCGTTTGGCTTTGAGGTTGCATTTCGTTGGCTCTGCCTCATAGAAAAACAAAGCGTAACGAACGCTCTATCAGCTAATTCGCTACGCTTTGCCCAAATTTACTTTTTCGCTATGTGTTTATTCATGATACTGCCTAATGTATTGCTGGCCCTCACTTCCCTTTCCTTATATTCCCTGACCGCAATTTCCTTAGAGAACGAGCCCAGCAAGAGATGAATGATTTGCAACTCCTCTTCCGTGAGATAGGTCTCTTCCTCCCTGCCTGCAAAACCTATGAATCCGATGATTTTACCCTCAGTATCTTCAAAATGCCTGATTAACAAAGAATCCTCACCGTAGAAATCAAGAATGTCAATATCATCCCATGAAGCATCCGCATTTCTGTTTCCATAGAAAGGTTTATCCCGAGCTTTCATGGCATCGACATGCTCCTTTTTCAACTCTCCCATATCGAAACGGGGTTTCATAGTCCCACCTTCATTTCCAATCGTTTCTTTCAATAAGAAATAACGGAATCCGTCAGTCTGATAGATAAACCCTTTGGTAAAGTCATAGTAGTTGCAGAAATCGGTCAACGATTCAATAACTTTCCTTTCATTGGGTTCATTGCTATTCAACCGTTCTAAAAAATGAAGCAAGAATATGTTTAATTTCTCTTTGTTTTTGCCCATATAATCTTTTGAAAAACTTTAAGGCGCTAATATACAACTTTTTAAAGAGAAATAAGTTTCTTTTATATATCCAGGAAGTTTAAAAAACAACCATTCCCCAATAAAACAAAAAAGGCAATAACTTAATTTATTTTACAAGTATCACTAAGGCAAAAGCTCTTCATCCGTATTCATACGACGGCATAACATCTAAAGTACACAAAAAGAAGTCTATGGAAGAAGAAAATATCCGAGACAGATTAATAGTCATTTTTTAAGGATAACAGAGTTGCCAATTTATCAAAAACAAAGTTAATTCACACATATATACATATTTGTATAAACGGAGAATAAGTAAAACTTTCCCAAAGATGTTTTTTTCTTCATAAGCGATACAACCTATATACAACGAAATAAAGATTTGCAGTACAAACGGTCTGTTATGAGAGAAATATAGTATCTTTGCAACATGATGTTGCACCGTTTTACTACTTCCATAACCGACATTCCGCTTCCGGAAAGGTTCACCTATCCTTTCTGCTATACTCCGCACCCATTATGTATATTGGCAGCCAAAGAAGTACAAAGCTATCTTACCCGACAAACTGCATGGAAGGACGAACTGCGCCAAGGCAAAATGTTCGGGGTACTGATTGTACAAACCGAGCATGGAGAAACCGGATATTTAGCTGCATTCTCAGGCATATTGGCCGGAAAGAACCTACATCCCTTTTTTGTTCCTCCCGTATATAACTTGCTACAGCCACAAGGCTTTTTCAAGATAGAAGAAGAGAACATCTCTTCCATCAACCGCAACATCCGGCAACTGGAAAATGACAAAGCATATGCCGCCTTATCAGCAGAGCTTGCCCGGACCATTCAGTCAGCAGAAAACATACTGGCAACAGCCAAAGCACAGTTGAAAGAAGCCAAAACAGCCAGAGAACAGCGCAGAAAAGAAAAAGAACTCAATGCGCAGGAAGAAGCCGAACTGATACGGGAAAGCCAGTTCCAAAAGGCAGAATATAAACGCCTGGAACGTTCATGGAAAGCAAGGATTACCACACTGCAAACGCAGACAGAAGACTGGGAAAGACGGATTTCAGCATTGAAGTCTGAACGTAAAACCCGCTCTGCAGCATTGCAGCAAAAGCTATTCGAACAGTTCGGGATGCTGAATTACCGGGGAGAAGTCAAGAATCTCTGTGAGATATTCGGGCAGACCGTGCACAAGACACCTCCTGCCGGCGCAGGTGAATGTGCGGCCCCCAAACTGCTGCAACAAGCTTATCTGCACGGATGGAAACCTATTGCCATGGCCGAGTTCTGGTGGGGTGATTCCCCCAAGACAGAGATACGCCATCACGGCCACTATTATCCGGCTTGCAAAGGAAAGTGCGAACCTATACTGCAACACATGCTGCAAGGTCTACAAGTAGAGGAAAACCCCATGTTGAAAAGAATGCAGGTACCCTCCCAAAATTTGGAGATTGTTTATGAGGACCCATGGCTTTCGGTCATCAACAAACCGGCAGGAATGCTGTCTGTTCCCGGCAAGGAAGATGCAGTCTCCGTCTATAGCCTGATGCGTGAGCAATATCCCGAAGCTGACGGTCCCCTGACGGTGCATCGTCTCGACATGGCCACTTCCGGTTTAATGCTCATTGCCAAGACCAAGCGTGTACACCAGAACCTGCAGGCCCAGTTCAAGAACCGCCTGGTCAGGAAACGTTATGTCGCATTGCTCGAGGGTATTGTCCCAAAGGACAAAGGTACGGTCGACCTCCCGCTTTGCCTGAATCCACTTGACCGCCCACGGCAAATGGTACACACCGAACACGGAAAGCCCGCCATCACCGATTATCAAGTTCTGGAACGTCTGGACGGGAAACGGACCCGTATCGCTTTCTATCCGCGCACGGGAAGAACCCATCAGCTACGTATACATGCAGCACACCCGCTTGGCTTGCACTGCCCCATCATCGGTGATGAACTTTACGGGGAGAAAGCAGACCGGCTTTATCTGCATGCCGAATACTTAGAATTTACCCACCCTATAACGGGAGAAACCGTAAGGATTACCAAAGAAGCTGAATTCTGACTGCCTACTGATTAATAACCAGCAAAGTAATGCAATAAATGATGATACTCCGACCTACCCCACAAGATTATGACGAACTGTTGACCGTCTGGGAAGCCTCTGTCCGCAGCACACACCACTTCCTGGCAGAAAAGGATATACAGTTTTACAAACCACTGATAAGAGAGCAGTACTTTCTTGCCGTAGAGCTTTACATCATCCGCAACGAAAAAGAAGAAATTGCCGCCTTTATGGGACTGAGCGATGAACTCATCGAGATGTTGTTTGTCCGTCCCGACCAACAAGGTAAGGGATACGGAAAACGGCTCATGGAGTACGCCGTCCACCAAAAACACATCCACAAAGTGGATGTAAACGAGCAGAACGGACAAGCTTGCCGATTTTACCAACATATGGGATTCCAAGTGGCCGGCCGGGACGAAACCGACCCGACGGGAAAGCCTTTCCCTATTCTGCACCTGCAATTACCAACCCCACCACAGATTACTCAGATTGAACACAGATTATAATTTAGCAAACTTATGAAGATACATCACATCGCCATCTGGACCTTCCAACTGGAAGAGATGAAAGAGTTCTACACACGTTACTTCAACGGGAGCAGCAATGAAAAGTACATCAACCCCAAAAAAGGATTCGAATCTTATTTCCTTCACTTCGATGAAGGAACGGATTTGGAACTGATGAGCCGTACGGACATACAGAATACCCCTATTGAGGAAAACAGACTGGGACTGACCCACTTTGCCTTTGCCTTCGACAGCCAGGAAGCTGTCCTCCGACAGACAGAACGGCTACGTACAGCGGGATATACCATCGCAGGAGAGCCCCGTACCTCCGGCGACGGATATTTTGAAAGTGTCGTCCTCGACCCGGACGGTAACCGTATAGAATGTGTATTCAGGGCATAGTCTCTCAATCAGAGGAGACAAAGCTTCTCAACAGTTTTATCTCCTCTGCCCAAAGCGATTCATCGGGCGTCTCCAAAATAATAGGTATACCGTCAAAACGCACATCTTGCATAAAGCGCCGGAAGAAATCCATACCTATCAGCCCCTTGCCGATGCTGTCGTGACGGTCTACTCTGGAGCCGAGTGCTTTCTTGGAGTCATTCAGGTGTATACCACGCAGATAGCCGAAACCTACCGCTGTGTCAAACTCCTCAAACACCTTGTCATACTCATTCACTATATCATAGCCTGCTGTATACGTGTGGCAGGTATCAAGGCAAACTCCAACGCGAGACTTGTCATCCACCCGGTCAATGATATGTCCCAGCTGCCAGAACTCATTTCCCACATTGCTACCCTGCCCGGCTGTGTTCTCTATGACAGCCACCACATCGTGCGTCTTGCCCAATATAAGATTAATGGATTCAGCGACCTTGTCCAGACACTCTTCCACGGAAATCTTATTCAGATGGCTGCCCGGATGAAAATTCAGTAACTTCAGCCCTAATTGTTCGCAGCGCTGCATCTCATCCAGAAAAGCGGCACGGCTTTTCTGTAACCCTTCTTCTTCGGGATGCCCTAAATTTATCAGATAACTGTCGTGAGGCAGGATATAGCGGGAATCGAAGCCAAGCTTCCCACAATTTTCCTTAAACACCCTGATACTCTCCTCCGTCAGCGGCCTTGCCACCCACTGACGCTGGTTCTTGGTAAACAAGGCAAAAGCATTTGCCCCTATCTCACTGGCATTGACGGGAGCCGCTTCCACTCCCCCACTGGCCGATACATGTGCACCTATAAATTTCATAATCTTATTGTATTTGCTCTTTCATGAATTCCCACTGGCATTTTTTCATGTCCACACACCCATTCTTTCTGAACGTCACGCCCTCTGCCTCCAGCAAAGCCCGCTGTTCCGCCCAGCACGGTGCCAGCCTGCCCTGGCTGTTCACTACCCGATGGCAGGGCAGACACATGCCGTCGGGCACATCGTGCATAGCATGTCCCACCATGCGCGAACATTGAGGTCTTCCGACAAGATAGGCTATCTGTCCGTACGTCACCACCCGCCCCGGAGGGATTGCGGCCACTACATTATAAACCTCCTGCTGAAAAGTGTCTTTGTCCATAAAAGTCTGGTTTGGGAAGGCAAAGATATGATAAATTCAGCAGGTATGCGAACAGACGTTACAAGAAAGTGGCTGCGCCGAGCGGATTGTATGTATAGGTGACATTACGGGCACGGATGATTTCGCCCGTCGGGGTAAACAATATCTGATATTTCGTCTGGAGATTTGCCATCCCTACCTCTACCGCCACGATGGACTGCCATTTGGGAAACTGTACCCAAGTGACATTCTGCACCATCCCTCCGGAATATTCACTGGCGGCAAAAGCATTGTAAACGGCAGGGGGCACTTCGTCCATTGTCTCCCAGTCCGTCTGTTGCATTACCCATTGCGCCTGCCCGTCAAACCAGACTTTCGTATCAAAACCGTTCATCAGGAAATCTGCCACATAATAAGACTCATCATGCGACCAGGCAACATCATCTGCCGTAGGATACATTTTCTTCAGTGCAGCCTGTACATCAGCAGGTGCCCAATCGGCAGAAGCCGAGACTGATACCATCAGCATCAAAACCAGAAAAGAGAATTTCAACTTACTCATAACTTCATCAGATTATCATGTTATGAGAAGAACGGCGTATGGCAGATTTTGTTCACCGGCAACTCTCAACCATTCAACAGTTAAAAAGAGATATCCATTGTAATTCAATAGAAAATGACTAACTTCACACCAGAAATTCAGAAATATGATAAGAATACATCCCATATCCGGCAACAAAAAGCAATATCTTGACCTGCTGCTGCTTGCCGACGAACAAGAGTCCATGATTGACCGTTATCTGGAACGGGGAGAGATGTTCATCCTATCCGATAATGATACAGTCAAAGCGTCTTGTGTAATCACCTGCGAGGATAAAGGAATCTACGAAATAAAGAGCATAGCTGTCTATCCGGAATACCAGCGCCAGGGATATGGAAGACAACTGATAGCATTCGTTCTTGAACATTATAAAGACCGGTGCCATACTATGCTTGTCGGCACTGGAGACAGTCCGCTAACCATCCCCTTCTATGAAAGCTGCGGATTTGCATACTCACACCGGGTACCCGATTTCTTTATCGATAATTACGACCACCCCATATTTGAAGGAGGCAAGCAACTGAAAGACATGATTTATCTGAAAAGGACGCTTCAACCAAAATAATATTCTATATTTGCATATCACTTAACTCCACACATTATGGAAGCTAAACTTTGCCAAAGCTGCGGAATGCCCTTGTCATCTGCAGAAGTACTCGGAACCAATGCCGACGGTAGCCTCAACGAGGAATATTGCACCTATTGCTACCAGCACGGCAATTTTGCACAAGACTGCACTATGGACGAAATGATAGAACATTGTGCACAGTTCACCGACGAATTCAACAAGGATTCCGGAATGAATTTCACTAAAGAGGAAGCCATTGCCGGTATGAAAGAATTCTTCCCGACCTTGAAACGCTGGCAGTCCAAACAATAAACATGCCATCCCGTATCGAGCAGGAAAAACAGACAGTAGAACGGATGGTCCGCCTCTACTGCCGGAAAAAGGAAGGTAACAAGCAATTGTGTCCCCGATGCGAGGAATTGCTGGGATATGCCCGCATTCGTCTTTCACGCTGTCCTTTCGGTGAGAATAAATCCACCTGCAGGCAATGCAGCATTCACTGCTACAAGCCCGAAATGAAAGAACGGATGCGTGAAGTCATGCGGTATGCCGGACCACGGATGCTGTTGTACCATCCCGTGGCGGCACTCCGCCATTTGTGGCAGGAGTATGTCCATCAGTATTTCACCAAACGTTTCGGAGTCCCGCGCCAGGAACAGCACAAACAATAAACCGTATCCTGGTCGTATCCCTCCAACGAGGAGGTGCCGTCCTTAGGTACAATCTCACCTTTGTCAGAGATGTAGACCGGCAGGCGCTCACCTTGTCCGTTCATCACAAAAAATGCCCCCACCTTGCATTGGGGGCATACCATCTTACGCATAATCAATTGAAATAATACAAAAATATAGTCACCCCTTCCAGTGCCTTCTTCTTTTCACCTTGTATTTCGATGGCAAACTTTATTTCCGCCTTTGCCACACCGCGCAGATTCGACAGAGATTGCAAATGGGCAACCAGTCGGATGCTCTGTCCGGACAATACCGCCTGACCGAACTTCATCTTGTCCATACCATAATTAATCATCATCTTCAGGTTGTTCACTTCAATAATCTGGTTCCACAGATATGGCAACATGGACAAGGTGAGATACCCATGTGCAATAGTGCTCTTAAAAGGACTTTCCACTTTGGCGCGTTCCGTATCGACGTGTATCCACTGATGGTCCAATGTCGCATCAGCAAACAGATTGATACGCTCCTGAGGGAGCTCTACATATTCCGAAACACCGATTTGCTGGCCTACCAGCTTTTCAAAATCCTCGTACGAGTTGATAATCACTTTTTCCATTACTCTCTATTTTATTGATAAATTATAAATTCACGCGCTTTATCCACATATCCGCCATTCGTTTATGCCCTGCAGGAGTAGGATGGATACCGTCCCAAATCCAATAGGTGTCCTGAGAAGCCGGAGCAGTGCCAAGAATTTCATCGAACATCGCATTATAAGGAAGAAATACCGTCTGATAGTCCTTCGCTATCCTCTCTACGATGGCGGCACAGCGACGCACCAGACTATCACGTTCTGCAAAGTCCTCACTCTTACGCATATTGCCGACATTGACAACAAAAGGAGTGCCCAGCACTATCTTCAATTCCGGATTGGCCTGCAAAGAACGGTCAAGCAAGGAACGGTAACATTTCTCCCATCCTTCAAAATCAAAAGGCTCTTTTTTGTCACCCTGCAGATAGTAATGTACATCGTTTGTCCCCACCAAGACGGAAAGCACATCCGGTTTCATTCCAATGACATCCTCTTCCCAGCGTTTCTCCAAATCCCGGAGAGTGTTTCCACTGATGCCACGGTTAAAAAAAGCATATTCCTTTTCCGGGAAATCTCCTTGATAATGACTTGCACACAAATACATATAGCCGCTACCGTAAATATGGTTCATATCCCAAAGGCTTCGTTCCGCAGTCGGTTTGGGCATCCCGCAGGCATTTCCCCAGTTACCGTCCGTGATAGAATCTCCGATAAACAAGACACGCGGGCCGCTTGCATGGAGTAAGAGTGATATGCAGAAAAAAACTATTACAAAGAGTCCAATACGCTTCATGGCATTTTCTTGTTAGAATGTAAAAATTGCAACAAATATACGTCTTATTCCGGCAAGTACAAAAACTCGGGTACCTTTTTCCCATTTCCCAAAAACACATATAACCCTTATTTTTATTTCCGTTCATCACAGATTAATTTGGAAATAATGTATCTTTGTCAATATCTTAATTGTTGTGACAGAACAAAAACATCACTATCAAAGATTCCGGTATGAATTCTAAATTTGATTATGACTTACTGTCAGCAATGATGACCAATGCCAATATGGGATGGTGGGAAGCTGATTTAAAGACCGAAAGCTACATTTGCTCCGAATATATCTCCCGGTTGCTGGGACTGGATGAGGATGGAACCATCAGCTTTAAAGATTTCAACAAACGTATCCTGAAAGAGGAACAACGGCATACTACCACACATTCCTTCGACAATATCCGGCAGACACAAGAGACTGTATATCTGCTCAACACAGTAGAGGGTCCAACGTGGATAAGAAGCAAGATATGCCTGCAGAGAACCGATGAAAACGGTAATGTCAAAGTCTACGGCATTGCCGAAACACAAGACGGTCCCGACATGTCATCGGCATCCCAAGCCTTACAAGAGCGTAACCGTCTCCTCCATAATATTTATAAATATCTTCCGGTAGGAATTGAGCTCTATAACCGAGAGGGAATATTGATAGATATGAATGACAAAGAGCAGGAAATGTTCCATCTCAAACAGAAAGAAGATCTACTTGGAATTAATATTTTCGAGAATCCGATTTTCCCGGAAGAGATGAAAAGCAAGTTAAGAAAACATGAAAATGCAGACTTCACTTTCCGGTATGACTTCTCTAAAATAGGCAATTACTACAAGACACAGAAGAAGACGGGCACCATAGACCTTGTAACCAAAGTCACAAGCCTTTACGACGATAATCACAACCTGACCAACTATCTGCTAATCAACGCAGACAAAACGGAAACGACCGTCGCTTACAACAAAATACAAGAGTTCGAGAGCCACTTTGAGCTTATAGGTGACTATGCCAAAGTGGGATATGCCAATTATGACCTTCTTAATGAGCAAGGCTATGCCCAACGCAGCTGGTACAAGAACTTGGGTGAGAAAACAGAAACACCATTGTCCGAAATCATCGGAACCTACAATCATCTCCACCCAGACGACCGTACTATCATGCTTGACTTCCTACAGAACGTAAAGAGAGGACTGGCACACAAGCTCAGCCGGGAAGTACGTGTTCTTAAAGAAGACGGTTCTTTCATGTGGACCCACGTCAACATCATTGTAGAACGCTACATGCCTGAACAGAACATCATAGAGATTATCTGCATCAATTACGACATCACCCAATTAAAGCAGACGGAGGCAATGCTGATACAAGCCAAGGAAAAGGCCGAAGAGGCAGACCGGCTGAAATCCGCTTTCCTTGCCAATATGAGCCATGAAATCCGCACGCCGCTAAATGCGATTATCGGTTTCTCCAGCCTGCTGCACTACGTGGAAAACGAGCAGGAAAGGGAACAGTACATCTCTTTGATAAACCACAACAACCAACTGTTGCTCAAACTAATCAACGACGTTCTGGACCTTTCCAAGATAGAGGCCGGACACATAGAGCTCCATTCCGAATGGTTCAATCCGGCAGAACTCATCGAGGAAAGTATTACCGAGTACGAACGGAACGTTCCGGCAGGAGTGAAACTCTTTGCCAGGTATCCGGCAGCCCCCGGCCAGATAGAGCACGACCCGATGCGCATCAAACAGATACTGAACAACTTCATATCGAATGCACTGAAAAACACCGTGCAGGGACATATCGAAGTGTACTACGAAACGGACACAGACGGCATAAGAATCAGTGTTTCCGATACTGGATGCGGTATTCCCCCCGACAAACTGGAAATGATATTCGAACGGTTCGAAAAGGTGGACTCTTTTGCCCAAGGTGCCGGATTAGGACTCTCCATCTGCAAATCCATCGTTGAGAAAATGAATGGAGTGATTACCGTAGATTCGACAATGGGAGTGGGAAGCACATTCACCGTGGAACTGCCCTGCCGGACAAAACCATCCTGACAACAAACGAAAAACAATGATTTATGACCGCACAGAAAGAATTTACCCTAACCCCTCGCCGGCGTGGCTTTCACCTGGTGACAGAGGAGATTATACGCAACCTTCCACCGCTTCCGTCTGCCGGAATCCTGCATCTGTTCATCAAGCATACAAGCGCAGGCCTCACCATCAACGAGAATGCAGACCCTGACGTACAGACAGATATGGAAGCCATCTTCAACCGCCTCGTAAAAGAACGGGAACCTTATTACCAACATACATGCGAAGGCGATGACGATATGCCCGCCCATGCCAAGGCAACCCTCAGCGGAACCAGCCTCACCATCCCCATCACCAATGGGCGTCTGAACATAGGTATCTGGCAAGGCATCTATCTCTGCGAGTTCCGCAACCGGGGCGGAGGAAGAAGAATTGTAGCAACCGTCATCGGATAATCCCCTATCATCATGCAGAAAGCCATCATCATCGGTGCCACTTCAGGCATCGGACAAGAAGTAGCCAGGATACTTGTACAACAAGGCTGGCATATAGGCATTGCCGGCAGAAGAGAGGAAGCATTGCATGCCCTGCAAGCCACCGCACCCGACCGGATAGTCACGGAACAGCTGGACGTTACGGAAGAGACAGCGACTCTACACCTCCATAACCTGATAAAAAAGCTGGGAGGCATGGACCTGTTTTTCCTCAGTTCCGGCGTGGGACATCAAAACCGGGACTTACAACCGGACATCGAACTGAACACGGCACGTACCAATGTAGAGGGATTTACCCGCATGGTGACTGCCGCCTTCAACTATTTCAAGGAAAAAGGCTCTGGACATATTGCTGTCATCAGTTCCATTGCAGGCACTAAAGGACTGGGCGTTGCACCGGCCTACTCTGCCACCAAACGCTTCCAGAATACCTACATCGAAGCGCTGGCACAACTTGCCCGGATGCAGCATCTTGATATACACTTCACCGACATCCGTCCGGGATTTGTTGCCACCGATTTATTGAAAAGCGGGAAATACCCGATGCTGATGAAAGCAGACCGTGTAGCACAGCACATAATCAAGGCTTTAAGAGAAAAGAGACGGGTAGTTGTCATTGACGGACGCTACCGGGTACTGGTATTTTTTTGGCGTATGATTCCACGATGGCTATGGGAAAGGTTGCCTATAACGAATTGATTTCGTATCTTCACGTCTCCAAACAGAAATATACATACAGACATGAAGAAAAATTCAAAATATATCGTGCTTACCGCTGCCATTGCACTGTGCGCAGGTTCCAGCCTCCCCTTCCTCGCAGGCAGCAGTACGCTGAATCCCGAACGCGATTCCGTGAAATCCGAAGTTCCCTACTGCGTGACCTCCCCCAGCGTACCGGACAAGATCACTTTTGCCGGACAAGCTATTGACCTGCTTCGCTACGACCACCGCGAACGTATGGACCGCGAACTGATGTCCTTCACCTACATGCACTCCACCACCATGCTCATGGTGAAGCGTGCCAACCGCTACTTCCCCGTCATAGAGCCTATACTAAAAGCCAACGGCCTTCCCGATGACTTCAAGTACCTCGCTGTGATAGAAAGCAACCTGAACCCGCTTGCCAAATCGCCTGCGGGTGCCGCCGGCCTATGGCAGTTCATGCCTGCCACCGGACGCGAATTCGGACTGGAGGTGAACAGCAACATCGACGAACGATACCATATCGAGAAAGAGACCAAAGCAGCCTGCAAGTACCTGAAAGATGCTTATCAGAAATACGGGAACTGGCTGTGCGTAGCCGCCGCCTACAATGCCGGGCAAGGACGCATCTCCACACAGCTGCAGAAGCAAATGGTGGACCAGGCTGTCGACTTATGGCTGGTAGAAGAGACTTCGCGCTACATGTTCCGCCTGCTGGCAGCCAAAGCAGTCATCAGCAATCCACAGCAGTACGGCTTTCTGTTGAAACGGGAACATCTTTATCCGCCCATCCCCTACACGGAAGTGACCGTCACAACGGGCATCGGCAACCTGGCACAGTTTGCCAAAGATAAAGGCATCACCTATGCCCAACTGAAAGATGCCAATCCGTGGCTGCGGGATACCTCGCTGATGAATAAAAGCGGACGTACATACATACTAAAAATACCGACACAAGCCGGAATGCATTACAACCCCAAGAAAACAGTGCCCCACAATAAGAATTGGGTCATCAATTAATAAAAAAGAAAGAGAGGATACGATGATGATGTTAAACTTTGATTTTGTGCTCAGGTTGCTGGTAGCCGGAATATTGGGTGCCATTATCGGACTGGACCGGGAATACCGTGCCAAAGAAGCAGGCTACCGCACCCATTTCCTGGTATCATTGGGAAGCGCGCTCATCATGATTGTATCCCAATATGGTTTTCAGGAAATCATCAAGGAAAGCAGTGTGACGCTGGACCCCAGCCGTGTTGCCGCACAAGTAGTCAGCGGTATCGGATTCATCGGTGCGGGTACCATCATTTTCCAGAAACAGATAGTCAGGGGACTGACAACAGCCGCAGGAATATGGGCTACTGCAGGCATCGGATTGGCAGTAGGTGCAGGAATGTACACCATCAGCATTGCCGCCACCCTGCTGACTCTGGCAGGGCTCGAACTGTTGAGCCTTATTTTCAAAAGCATTGGCATGAAAAGTTCCGTGATAACCTTTTCCACTTCCAGCAAAGAGATACTGCCGCAAGTGTCCCGGCGATTCAACTCCAAAGACTATCTGGTGGTGTCCTACAACCTGGACCGGCAAGTGCAGGGAGAGTACACCAACTATCAAGTGACCATGGTCATCAAATCCAAGAAAAGCTATGATGAGGGATATTTGCTGCAACTGATGCAGGAATTTCCCGAAGTGACAGTGGAGAAAATCGAATAAAGGGAATCACTGCTGTTTTTCCGTCAGATATTTCCAATAGCGCACGGGCATGTCCTGCTTGTGCTTCCGGGGATTGAGGCGTTCCTTGATGCAGATTGCCTTGAAATAGGTTTTCCAGAGAGACTGGAAAAGCTGTTCGTCTCCGTCCATCAGACTTTCGTCGAGCATGCCGGTGACAAGATGTCCTTCGCGACTGTCCTCACCAAAAGTCACCTGGCGCACCTCCTTCAAGTCGTAATAGTACCCATAGGCTCGCCTGATGTCATAAATCAGCCAACGCTGGTCGGCAAAACGGTCCTTGAAATGCCCCGTCACCAAAGGAAGGGCATTCTTTTCGGGCTCGACGGCAGCAAAGAAAGTACCGTCCGCAGCCTTCTGGAAGCGGACAAACTGAAGCAGGCGTATACGCTCCCAATCCACCCGCTTCCACATACGGGAGAACTCCAGCACATCAGGGTCGGCAAAGTTCGTTTCAATGGAGCGAGGAGCATCTATCGCCTTGCGAATATAGCGGAACAGTAGCATGGGAGTTTCCGGTTCCTCTGCCAGCCAGCATTGGGCGAGGCAGGCAAGTGCCGCAGACGACAGCTTCTTCTGCAATCCGCGCCAGACGCGACCGGACTTCTCCTCATCGGTTATCACTGTAAATATTTCATCGTAGAACAATGGTAGAGGCTCTCCCTCCAACAACAGTGCATCGGGGAAAATGCCGCGGGAATAGGCTTCAAAAACAGAAGTCAGCAATCCCTCAAAAGTCTTATCGTATAAAAAGATATTCATTCGCCAAAATCAAGCATCAACTGCCTCTCATCCACTTTTTTCTTGTTCGGTTTGGGCAACAGCAGACTGCGTACCCCTTGCGGAGTCAGCTCATTGACCGTGCGCATCGGCAACTCGCAGCAGGTAATGAAATACTGCGCCTTCTTCATCACCACCCCTATCTTCTTCAACTGGTAGAAACCTATCTTGGAGAAACGTCGGGAAGCCACTATCAGCCGTGCCGACTTCACGCCGATGCCCGGCACGCGGAGCAACATCTCATAATCCACCTTGTTCACATCGACCGGAAACTGCTCGGGATGGCGCAAAGCCCAGGACAGCTTGGGGTCAATCTCCAAATCAAGGTCCGGGTAGGCATCATCCACTATTTCCTCCACCTTGAACTGATAGAAGCGCATCAGCCAGTCAGCTTGGTAAAGGCGGTTTTCGCGCACCAAAGGGGGCTGTTTCAATGCCGGCAGGCGCTTATCGTAGGTATTGACGGAAATATAGCCCGAATAGTAGACACGCCGCATCGTAGGTCCCTTGTAGAGGGCCGACGAAAGATACAGAATATCCTTGTCCGTCTCGGCGGTAGCGCCTACTATCATCTGTGTGCTTTGTCCGGCAGGAGCGAAACGGGGAGCGTAGCGGTGTTTCTTGCGTTCTTCCGAACTTTCAAGGACTCCCTGCTGGATGTAGCGCATAGGCGCATATACACTCTTATGGTCTTTCTCCGGGGCAAGCAGTTTCAGGTTCTCCTCCTTCGGTATCTCGACATTGACGCTGAGACGGTCGGCATAAAGCCCTGCCTCATTCACCAGTTCGCGGCTGGCACCGGGAATGCTTTTCAGATGGATATATCCGTTGAAACGATGGATAGTGCGGAGGTCCTTGGCAACGCGCACCAGACGTTCCATCGTGTAATCGGGATTACGCACCACCCCACTGCTCAGGAAAAGCCCTTCGATATAGTTGCGGCGATAGAACTCCATGGTGAGGTCTACAAGCTCGGTCACCGACAGCGTGGCACGCGGCAGGTCGTTGCTGCGGCGGTTGATGCAGTAGGCGCAGTCGTAGATGCAATAATTGGTAAGCATCACTTTGAGCAGGGAGATACAACGGCCGTCCTCGGCAAAACTATGGCAGATGCCCCAGCCACCCACAGTGTTCCCCAGCATACCTGCCTTGCCGGAGCGCACCGTACCACTGGAGGAGCAAGAGACGTCATACTTTGCCGACTCTGCCAGTATCTTCAGTTTATTGAGAACGTTTTCATCCATAATACCTGCGTCAAAAGTAGCAATAATACTTTTCAAAAACAAAAAAGACCGCCAGTAGTGGCAGTCTTTCGCAGCATCAAATATGCTTTTTTTCTTACTTCTTAGAAGCTTCCAAAGATGCTTTGCGGAATTCCTTCATAGCTTTTTCGATTTCCAAAGAAGCCTTACGAGCGCGAGTTCCTGCTGCCTTGTTACCGTTTTCCAACTGAGCGTTTGCATCTTTTGAGAAGTCTGCATACAATGCAGCTACTTTTTCAACTAATTCTTTCATAATCCTTTTTAAATTACTTCGTTAATAATGTCTGGCAAAAATACATTCTTTCTTGAAATAAATGCAGAAAAACGATATTTTTTTTGAAATATTCGGTAAAATCGCCGCAAAAAGGGGCTCTTACGCATTTTTTATCTACTTTTGCAAGCATGAAAACGCTTACTGACACCGAATATATACACGCTCTCATAGCCGAAGGAGAGCACCAACAGCAGGATTTCAAGTTCGAAATATCCGACGCCCGCAAGATAGCCAAAACCCTTTCAGCCTTTGCCAATACAGACGGTGGAAAACTGCTCATCGGAGTGAAAGATAACGGGAAAATTGCCGGTGTCCGTTCGGACGAAGAACAATATATGATAGAAGCGGCTGCCGGACTTTATTGCAGCCCCGAAGTGAACTATACCATGCAGACCTATCAGGTGGAAGGCCGCAGTGTGCTGGTGGTACAAATCGAGGAAAGTGACCGGAAGCCGGTATATGCCAAGGACGAAACAGGAAAATACTTGGCCTATCTCCGCATCAAGGATGAAAACATCCTGGCTACTCCCGTCCATCTGCGCGTCTGGCAGCAAAGCGGAAGTCCGAAAGGAGAACTGATAGAATATACCGAACGAGAACAACTGTTGCTCAATCTGCTGGAAGAAAACGACCGCCTTTCACTGAACCGTTACTGCCGCCTGGCGCATCTTTCCCGACGCGCCGCCGAACATCTGCTGGCAAAGTTTGTTCGTTATGACATAGTGGAACCGGTGTTTGAAGGACACAAATTTCACTTCAAGCTGAAATAGGCAAGGAGATTCCGTCAGGTTTGTCCAGATTTGTCCATAGTACAAATCGCAGCACACGAGTTCATACCACGTTGATTATCATCAACTTGCAAAGAGTCTATCTCAGTTAACGACAGAGGCAGCCTTGAATAACGACAGAGATAGCCTAAAGTAACGACAGAGACCACCTTAGATAACGACAGAGGGTAGCGCTTTTTTGTGTGAGTTTTTTACTACAAATAGATAACTGTACATATACATTATGGGAATAATAAATCTGATAAACGACCTGCTCTGGACCTACATCCTCGTTGCCCTGCTGTTGGGATGCGCCGTATGGTTTACGCTGAGAACCCGCTTTGTACAGTTCCGGATGATAAAGGAAATGGTACGTCTGCTGGGCGACTCGGGCGGGAAAGGCGATGCCAAGGAAAAGCATATCTCATCGTTCCAGGCATTTGCCATCTCCATTGCCAGCCGTGTAGGTACGGGCAATCTTGCAGGGGTTGCCACCGCCATTGCAGTAGGCGGTCCGGGCGCTGTATTCTGGATGTGGGTGATTGCCCTCCTGGGTGCTTCCAGCTCGTTTGTAGAATCTACACTGGCCCAATTGTATAAGATAAAGGGCAAAGACTCCTTTATCGGCGGCCCGGCCTACTATATGCGTAAGGGACTGAAACAGCCGTGGATGGGGGCACTGTTTGCCGTACTTATCACCATTACCTTCGGATTTGCATTCAACTCGGTACAGAGCAATACACTGTGTGCCGCTTTCGAAGGCGCTTTCGGGTTCGACCATGCCGTTGTGGGAGGCATCATCACCGCACTCACGCTGACAATCATCTTTGGAGGCGTACAGCGCATAGCCAAAGTCAGCAGCATCATCGTCCCCATCATGGCGTTGGGATACATTGCACTGGCACTTATCATCGTTCTGTTGAACATCAAAGAGCTGCCGGGAGTCCTGGCACTCATTGTCGGCCACGCCTTCGGATGGGAGCAGGCTTTGGGAGGGGGTGTCGGCATGGCGCTGATGCAGGGCATCAAACGCGGGCTGTTCAGCAACGAGGCCGGTATGGGGTCCGCCCCCAATGTGGCGGCAACCGCACACGTCAGCCACCCCGTGAAGCAAGGCTTGATTCAGACGCTGGGAGTATTTACCGATACGCTGATTATATGTACCTGCACCGCTTTCATCATTCTGTTCAGCGGTGCTCCACTGGATGGTTCCACAAACGGCGTACAGCTTACCCAGCATGCACTGACCAACGAGATAGGACCTTCGGGAGCCATCTTCGTTGCGGTAGCCTTGTTCTTCTTCGCATTCAGCAGCATTCTGGGAAATTATTATTACGGAGAAGCCAATGTGCGCTACCTTACCCACCGTAAATGGGTGCTCAACATCTACCGTATACTGGTGGGCGGCATGGTCATGTTCGGTGCTGTTGCCACCTTCGACCTGGCATGGAGCCTTGCCGACGTCACTATGGGACTCATGGCGCTCTGCAATCTTATCGCCATCAGCCTGCTCGGAAAATACGCTTTCAGGCTGCTTGAAGACTACCGCGCACAGAAAAGCGCCGGTATCAAAGACCCCGTTTTCACCAAGAACCGCCTGAAAGAGGTAGAAAAAGACATAGAGTGCTGGTGATAACCAACTTATTTCGTACTTTTGCAGCCGGAACCGCCGGATGACCTGCGGTCTTGTAATTTGTAATCAGTAATTCGTAATTTGATATGAGTTTATTTGCCAAACTATTCAACAAGAATACCGGAGAAGTATCTTCGAAGAATGTGGAAGACTTCGTGTCACTGACACGCGTCTACTTCCAGTCTGTAATAGCCGCCAACCTGGGCATCACCAATATCCGCTTTGTGCCGGATGTAGCCAACTTCAAGCGTCTGTTCAAAATCCCCACGCAGGGAGGCCGCCTGGGACAAGCGGAAAAGGCCGCTTCGCGCAAGATGCTGATGCAGGACTACGGCATCAGTGAAAACTTCTTCAAGGAAATTGATACTTCCGTCAAGAAGCACTGCCGTACGCAGAACGACGTACAAGGTTATCTCTTTATGTATCAAGGCTTCTCCAATGACTTGATGATGCTGATGGGAAACCTGATGCAGTGGAAATTCCGCATGCCTTCCATCTTCAAGGGAGCACTGCGCAGCATGACCGAAAAAACCGTACACGACGTCTGTACAAAAACCGTATGGAAAAAGGACGATGTACACAAGACGGCAGCGGCAGTACGCCAGTACAAAGAGCGTCTGGGATATTCGGAACAATGGATGACCGAGTACGTTTACAACGTAGTGATGCTGGCCAAAAAGGAACCGAAACAGAAAGCCAACGAAGAGAAATAAAAGAAAAAGAATTCTAAAGAACTTTAGAAACAAGAAGGCGGGAAAGAAATTTCCCGCTTTTTTTTGTTATTTTTAGCAAATGAAATCATTTTCCCCTCACGGAACACAAGGACGCACCCCGCGTCAACCATCATAAATATTAACTTCAAAAAAACAACCGCTTATGAAACAAAAGAAAATGCTTGCACTCACTCTATCACAACTGGAACAACTTTATCGGCACGAACTCCCTGAATTGGTCAGCATCGCCGTTCAAAGCGACGATGCGGAAGCCTTCAAGGCCAACCTGACGGAGTACATTGCCGGACATCCAGAAGTGGACAACGAGGCCGGTAAGCAAATTCGACTCTTGATTGAATTTGACGGGCAGGAAGTACACGAGCTCTCCATCGGAGAACAGCTGCCCATATCAACTTTATCAATGCTGCATTCCTTCCTCACAGGACAATGGGAAGAGGAAACGGAAACGGACCTGTTCATCGACTTGTTCCAGCAGTTCAAACGCCTCCACCAGCCAGCCCCCACCCTGCCCTCCGCACAGAAAATCAAAACCCTGACCGAACGCTGGCCCAGCGGACTGGATGAAGACGTGCAGCATATCCGTGCAAAGAACAAGGAACGCATCCTGCATGCACTAGTGCAGAAGATTGAGCACCGCAAGAACCCGGCTTCCCGCTTCCATTTCGAAGAGGGACTCAGCTACGAGGAGAAGTTCAACCTCGTCAGCGAATGGTGGAATGACTTCCGTTTCCATCTTGCCATGGCCGTCAAAAGCCCTACGGAGCTAAACCGTCTTCTCGGCAACTCCCTTTCTGCCGAAACCATGTACCTGCTCTCAAAAGCCCGCAAGAAGGGAATGCCTTTCTTCGCCACCCCCTATTATCTGTCACTGCTGAACTGCACCGGCAGCGGATACGACGACGAGGCCCTGCGCAGCTATATACTCTATTCACCCCAACTGGTGGAAACCTACGGACAGATACGTGCCTGGGAACGGGAGGATATCGTAGAACCAGGTAAACCCAACGCCGCCGGCTGGCTGCTGCCCGACGGGCATAACATCCACCGCCGTTATCCGGAAGTGGCCATCCTCATCCCCGACACCATGGGACGCGCCTGCGGAGGACTCTGCGCATCTTGTCAGCGTATGTACGACTTTCAAAGCAAACGGCTCAATTTTGAGTTTGACACCCTGCGTCCCAAGGAGACATGGGAAAAGAAGCTGCGCCGGCTGATGGCCTATTTTGAGGAAGACACGCAACTGCGGGACATTCTCATCACCGGCGGTGACGCACTGATGAGCCAAAACAAGACGCTGGGCAACATATTAGACGCCGTCTACCGCATGGCAGTCCGCAAGCGGAAAGCCAATCAGGAACGGCCCGAAGG
Organism: Bacteroides sp. AR29; assembly: GCF_900217715.1. Lineage (NCBI taxonomy): Bacteria > Pseudomonadati > Bacteroidota > Bacteroidia > Bacteroidales > Bacteroidaceae > Bacteroides > Bacteroides sp. AR29. The sequence continues at coordinate 27,337 of NZ_OBMS01000022.1, read as the reverse complement.
AGAAAAGTATGCAGAGCTGCAACGTGTACGCCTCGGCTCACGCCTCCCCGCCTACCTGCCCATGCGCATCAATGACGGGCTGGTGGAGATTCTAAGGGAATTCAAGGAAAAGGCGTCTACCATCGGCATCCACCAGTTCATTATCCAGACACATTTCCAAACCCCGCTCGAAGTCACTCCGGAAGCTGCCGAAGGAATACGCAAACTGCTGGCGGCAGGCTGGCTCATTGACAACCAACTGGTATACAACGTAGCTGCATCCCGCCGGGGGCATACTACCCGCCTGCGGCAAGTGCTCAATCAGTTGGGAGTGGTTTGCTACTACACCTTCTCCGTGAAAGGTTTTGAAGAAAACAATGCCGTGTTTACCCCCAACAGCCGTTCCGTACAAGAGCAACGGGAAGAAAAGCGCTTCGGGAAGCTGACCAAGGAAGATGCCCATAATCTGTCCGTACTGCTTGGAACCGTCCATGACCCGGCAGCCTGCATCCGGCGTTTCCTGAAAACGCACCACCTGCCTTTCCTCGCCACCGACCGCAATGTGCTCAACCTGCCCGCCATCGGCAAGAGCATGACCTTCAACATGGTAGGCATCACTCCCGAAGGCAAGCGCATCCTGCGTTTCGACCATGACAGCACCCGGCGCCACAGCCCTATAATAGACCGGCTGGGACAAATATATATCGTAGAGAACAAGTCCATAGCCTCCTACCTCCGCCAACTGCAGGCCATGGGAGAAGACGCCGAAGAATATGCCACCATCTGGAACTATACGGAAGGCAAGACAGAATCCCGGTTCAGCCTCTACGAATATCCTGATTTCCCCTTCCAAATCACCGACAGAATGAGCAATCAGGACATTGCAGGATAGCATATCCAAGATATATTCCGTACTTTTGCAGGCAGAACAATGAAATTGGAAAGTATGGAAATAGAACAACACCCTTTAGAACCCTTCCTTCCCGGCAACGCCCGTCTGCTGATGCTGGGAAGCTTTCCTCCGCAGAAAAAGCGGTGGTCCATGGAGTTTTACTACCCCAACTGGAACAATGACATGTGGAGGATTACCGGGTTCCTTTTCTTCAATGACAAGGATTATTTTGTAGACAAGACGAAGAAGGCTTTCTGCAAAGAACGCCTCATCAGTTTCCTGCAGGAAAAGGGTATTGCCTTGTTCGACACAGCCTCTGCCATACGGCGCCTGCAGGACAATGCCTCGGATAAGTTTCTGGAAGTGGTGCAACCCACGGACGTCCCTGCCCTGCTACACCGGATACCGCAATGCAAGGCTATCGTTACCACCGGCGAGAAGGCTACGGACACGCTGTGCACGCAGTTCTCCATCGACAAGCCCAAAGTAGGCGACTTCACGGAGTTTCTTTTCGAAAACCATCCGATGCGCCTCTACCGGATGCCTTCTTCCTCAAGAGCCTACCCGCTGGCACTGGGAAAAAAAGCAGCAGCGTATCGCATTATGTATCAGGACTTACAGATGTTGTAAGCAACTTTCTTTATAAAATAAGTACGTCTGTTACTTGCATATTTGAAAGTTTGCATTACCTTTGCAGCCGCAAACACGGGAGTAGCTCAGTTGGTAGAGCACCGGTCTCCAAAACCGGGTGTCGGGAGTTCGAGCCTCTCCTCCCGTGCATGAACGAATAATGGCTGTAAGCATTGCTTACAGCCATTATTCGTTTTATAAATGCCTACCGGATATCTATCAGCTTATGTGTCTGCAAACTAAGTCTCCACTTAGGATGCTTCATCACGCAATCCACCGTTTCGGCCGTATTGCTGCAAGAGCAAGGCTGAAGAAAGAAATGCCCGGCGGGCAACTGCTCATAAACAGTAATATCCTGCCCTTCATACACCACCTTCACTTCATTCATACGCGTAATTTCCAGCTTTACCCCCTGCTTGGGAGAGCAGGTCACCCAATCTATATTATCCGGCAGCGGACGGGTACCGTTTGTTTCAATGCAGACATACTTTCCCGCCTGGTGCAGACAATCCACAAATTCACGGTCAATCCAAAGGGAGGGTTCTCCACCGGTCAGTATCACGGTAGCGGCAGGGTATCTACTAACTTCTGTTACGATATCTTCATCGGACATCAGTATGCCGTCCTCATGCTGCGTATCACAGAAGGGGCACTTCAGGTTACAACCGGAAAAACGGATAAAGACAGCCGGGGTACCCGTATGGTATCCTTCTCCCTGCAAACTGTAGAATATCTCATTAATCTTCCTCATAGACGGCAATGTTTGATTCCGACTCCTGCACCTCTACCTTGAAGCAAGTGGGTATCTGGTCGCATATCCAACGGGCTATGTTCTCGGCTGTGGGATTGAAGGACAGCACTTCATTAAGATTATGATGATCCAGCTGTTCCTTTACCACCTGCTTGATGTGACTGAAGTCTACCACCATTCCGTCCGCATTCAGCTCTTTGGAACGGCAATAGACAGTGATAATCCAGTTGTGACCGTGCAGATTCTCACACTTACTGCGATAAGAAAGTTTCAGGCTATGGGCAGCCGACACTTCCATACGTTTGATGACTGTGTACATATTGTTAATACGCTAATTAATATAATAAGTTGCCGCATCTAATGTCACCTCGATGCGACGGCAAAATTACAAAAAACTTAAGATTTATCCATTTACTTCCCTAACTTATTCGTACACACAAAGAGAATTGGCAACCTTACGCTCTGCGCTGCCACTCGGGGTATTGGCTATTCCCTTATCCGGCAACTCCCCACTCCACAGCGTAGAAGAACCGCCACCGTCCAGATTCAACGCATCCTCCCCACCCAATACACGAATCATATGGGCAAGCTCGGGTATATTGATGCCTTCCGCTTTTCCCTTCCGACGTCCGTCAACGACAATAAGCAGGATTTTTCCTTCTCTTGTCAGCGCCACAGCACTGCGGGGATGCTTGGTATCTACAAAATTCCGGTTAGTCCCGGACAAGTCGCACACTTGCCCGTCCTTCAGCATCAAAGGACCGGAAGCCAGCACAGTGCCTTTTTTCAAAGTACATGCCTTTTCTTCCTGCTTGCTCCAGGGAATCAGTTCCAGCCTGCCCTTCTTTATAAGTACAGCTCCATTGGACACTGTTGCCAGAACCCCAGTAGAGGTAGTATCTATCACCACCCCGTCCTTACGCAGATAGCAGACGGAATTTCCGGCTTTCATATCAAAATAGGAGCCATTGATGGCCGCCACCGCACCTGCATGCCGGGCGGCTATACTGGTCTCCTCCTTGGGATTGTGGACGAGCACATCGAAACGGTAGCGCTTCGGGGATATTTCAAAAATAGACACTTCCTGAGGAACTCCATACAAAGAACTGAATACTGCCTTTTTATAAAGCATCCCTTTCTGCAGGGGCTCAGTCTGCCAATCGGCAGAAACGATGGCAAGAGAGTCGGCAGCAGTCTGCGCCATTGCTGCAAACATGCCGCAACAGAGAAACACTGCCAAGAATATTTTCTTTTTCATATAGATGGGATTGGTTTAAATTAATTCATAGCTGCAGATTTGAATCGGCATGTCGAGATTATGCAACACCTTTTCAAGCTGTATACCTTCACGGTTGTCGTACTCGTATCCGAAAGTAGCACGGATACCTTGCAGAATGAACTGCGTGGCACGGTCCAGGGCAATGGGCAAGCTGTCGCCTTGCAACAGTGCTCCGGTGATGACACTGGTAAACGTATCCCCCGTTCCGGGATAATGGGCCGGCAGGTAAGGACACGTAACCTTCCAGTAGCGGTTACCGTTCCGGTTATAGGCATACACGGACGTCTTATGCTTATCATCCCGTACGGGCACACTGGTAATAATCACCACTTCGGGACCACAATCGGAAAGCTGGCGAAGGTATGACTTCAATTCCTCATCCGTATTCATCTCCTTATAAGGAATACCCAGCAGATAGAACAGCTCCGTCAGATTGGGGGTAACGACATCGGCCTTGGTGATGAGATGTTTCATTTCATCAATCATGGACTCGTGGAAGTTCGCATAAAGCCGTCCGTTATCGCCCAACACCGGGTCTACCACAACCAGACCGTCCGGTCGGCGGAAGTCATCAATAAAGTCAGAAACAATATGTATCTGCCTCGGAGAACCCAGATAGCCGGTATAAAAGGCATCAAACTGTACTTCCAGCTTCTTCCACTCGGAAATAATCTTCGGCATTTCATCCGTCAGGTCCAGAAAAGAGAATTCCGGATACTGGGTATGGCTCGACAATACGGCTGTAGGCAACGGACACACCTGGAAACCCATAGACGAAAGAATGGGAATGACCACCGTCAGAGACACCCGTCCGACTCCCGACAAGTCGTGGACGGCAACAACCTTCTTTACTTTATTCGCATACATATTATCTATATTATTATTTTTCCTACATTTGCCGCATGAAAACCGTCTGCATCATTTTGGGAACAGTTTCTTTGACACTCGGCATCATCGGCATCTTCCTGCCGTTGCTGCCCACTACGCCTTTCCTGCTGCTCACGGCAGCACTCTACTTCAGAGGCTCACCCAGACTGTACCAATGGTTGCTGAACCACAAATGCCTCGGTCCCTACATCCGCAGCTTCCGCGAGAACAAAGCCATCCCACTACGTGCCAAAATCATCTCCCTACTGCTGATGTGGGGAACAATGGTTTACTGCATCTTCTTCCTGATTCCACTAACAGAAATAAAGACAGTATTGTTCCTTGTCGCTGTGGGGGTGACTTGGCATATACTGTCATTCAAGACGTTGAGATAAATGAATGTGCTAATGTGGTTAATGTGCTAATGTGCCAATGACCTGCGGTGTGAGAGTCTAATATACACATAGCGCAGCCAATTAGCACATTGGCATATTAGCACATTAATCAAACTCCTCCCAATTTTTCGAAGAATTCTCCCAACCCCTTCCGAGCATCGGCAAGCTTGTCTTCCCAATGTTTCACGGAGTTCTGTCCGATAATATCCGTCACGTACTTCACCGAAATGAAAGGAACATTCTTGGCACGGCATACCAAAGCCTGGGCATAGGCTTCCATATCCACAACATCACCGGACACATCCGAGAGTTCTGTCAAGAAAGTATCCCCCGTATTGCATACACCGCCTGCCGGCCAGTGTAAACAATATCCTTTTTGGGACAACAAATCCATTGAATCAATCTCATACTCCATACCAAGCTCCACCAGCTTCTGCATATCACGGTCCACAAAATGACGGCATACGAAAATATCTCCTACCCGATGACGGATAGTCCCTGCCGTACCTACATTGACCACCAAGTCCGGTTGCGCATGGCTTATCGCTTCAGAAAGATAAAAAGCCGATTTCACCTTTCCCACACCGGTACGGAGATAGCCAACCTGCACCTCTTCCTCCCCTATCAGTCCGGGAAATTTCAATTCAGTAAATTCGCCTTGTACGGCATAAGTAACCAAGATTCTCATATCAATTCATTGTTTGTAGTTCCTACCTATTCAAAAAATTACTCCTTGAAGAAAAGACAAAGGTAGAAACCTTTTTTTGAAGATTCCTACCTTTGAGGCAATTAAATGCACAGTGGTTCCAGAAGAATGATAAATTATTCGTCCAGTTTCCTTTTATATTCGCCGATAAAATAACTGTCCGGATACTCCTTCTCTGCCATCAGCAAGCAATTTTTGGCCTCATCCGTCCTATCGTTCTGCATATAGTATTGAATCAAGAGAGCATAGGCGTATTCTCTTCCCCAGGTAGGCAGGCTGGAATCATCTGTATTCTTGCCAGGAGATGAAGTAGCTTTCTTCAAATAATATTCCACCTTCTTCCCGCCACCGAAACTAGCCGGAGTGTAATAATCGTTACTGCCCAATACATACCAACCTCTTACATTGGTAGAGTCCAGTTCCAAAGCCTTCCCAGCATTTTCCCGAATGCCAGCAGATATTCTTCCTGCCTCCATACCCGAAGCAAACTGAATGGAAAAACTCTGCACAAGCGCTAATAAGGCATAGGTTTCAGAAGTTTTGTTCCCTATATCATTCAAAATAGCGGAGGCTTCCTTTATCACTTTCCCACTATCTTCCTTCTTTCCAAGTTTCAAATAGAAAACACTTTTATAGTAGGTAATATAAGCCTTCCAATACGGAACCATACCATTCCCATCTTCAAGTTTGTTCAGCTTTGTAAACAGACTATCGAGCGGAGCTGCAGTATTTTGAACAAAGCAATTGTTCATAGCCAGTTCAATTTTTTTCTGAATGCCGTCCAGTACATCATCAGATTCAGTTCTTGACAATGAGGCTCCACAAGCCGCATTGACCACACATACGCCTACTACAAATGCAGACAAGAGGACAAATAAAACAATACTCCTTTTCATAATTTCTCATTGTTTTTAATCAGACACTGCCATTTTCCATCAATCCCATCAAATTCTCAGGAAAATCATAATTTTCCCACCAGATAAGATTTCAACGCCTCTATATATTCTTCAAAGGCATCCACTCCCTGCGGAGTAATCCTACAAAGTGTACAAGGCATTTTTCCTTTAAAAGTTTTTGTTATCTCCACATAACCCGCCTTGCTGAGCTTATCCAACTGCACACTGAGGTTTCCTGCCGTAGCTTTCGTTTGTTGGCGGATATAGACAAAATCCGCTTCCTCAACACTGATGAGCAATGACATCACCGCAAGCCGCAGTTCACTGTGGAGCAAAGGGTTCAGTTCTTTAAACATATCAAATTTTATTCTTCCATTTATTTTTCAACAATGCATAGAGAGATATTCCCAACAAAGGAAGCCCCAATAAAAGCATGTCCCAACGTATAGAATACCATATTTCCAACAGATTCCCATTGAACTTCTTTTATTGCAACCGGAAATAAAATGAATAGCAAAACAATCATCCATACCATAAATTTCCAGGAGAGCAGAAATCTGTCCAAAACATTATTTATTGTCTTCATCTTATACCTCACTTTCTGTTGTGAACTTCTTTCCGGGCTTTATAGTTCAAAATATGCCCCGGAACAATCATGGCAAAGACCACCACACCGGCAAACCAAACCAAAGACACGTATGACGTTCCGGAATTCAGTGCATCAAAGAAACTCTTCATACCCCACATAAGCCCCATAGCCGGAAAGATAAAAAATGTAGTATAACGAATGATGCAACCCGTAATGATACTTCCCATCGACATGACAATAGCCCCCATAGGAAGAATAACCTCATACCGTTCAAGATCCGTAGCCATCAATACAAATATCATACAAATCAGTCCAAACATCCTCCAAACCTGAACTAAAATCTTGTCAATGTAAGATTTTACCATCTTCTGACGCTTACGCATCAAAAGAAATGTCAGTAAATACCCGATAACGGGAATTCCCCAAAATCCCCACATCCAGAGAGGATTCTTTGTAAAGTACACACCCGCCAACACCGTCAATGTCACCAATACACTCACATATCCCCACACTAAAAACATGTTTCCGCTACCTGTGTCCAAATTCCGACGCGTATTCTGTATCATCTGAGTGATGAGTTCCAAACTCTCTTTCTCGTTCAGTTTCTTGTCTTCCATAATCAATAAATATTTATTTATCCTGCTTTGCCATTCCGTTTAAGTAATGTCCCGGTATCACCATCATAAAAACAAAAGCCGATGCAAAAACCAGTATTTGGTCGAAACCGTGTACATAGATACACCCCACAGAGGCCAAAGCTCCCACCACTCCGCACACTGTCACTACCTTCATCTTTATAATCAGTCCCGTCAGTGCCGTCCCCATTCCCATCATCAGTAATATGACAAAAAGGACAGACATATTCCAGAAGAAGATGGAAACCCAGGAAACAAAAAAGCCCCCTAATCCGAATACCGCCCATACATATCCTACAATACGGTCAATATAAGTCTTAATCATCTTCGGCTGTTTGTGCTCAATCCATAAAGTAGAAGGCAGGGAAATAGCCGGCAACAAAAACCACAGCCATTGCCAATGATAATTTCCCGTTTCCTTCAACAGAAACCAAACCAATAACGACACTATTATGGTCGTATATCCCCATATCAGAAAAGGAGCTCCGGAATTCCGAGTCATCCGGGACTTCGTATTCTGTATCATTTGAGCAATGAGTTCCAAACTCTCCTTCTCATTCAACACTCTGTCATTCATAACCAATAGATTTATTATTCAACATCAAATACATTCAATATCAAGAAAAGCATCAGTAGCCAATTGGCCGTAAGCATATACACAAACCAGGTTTCCATATTCCCTCCTTTCAGAATTAAACAAGAGTATACTGAAGAATCCATAAACACAGTAGAATGCCCACTAAAACCAGCAGTACTCTCACCGTCACCACATAACATCTGGCCAACAAGCTTTTACGCAAAAAGAAAGCCTCACCCAAAGCCAGTATCACCAACCAGGCATAACCATAAAAAGTAGTGATATGCCATACATCCTTTGACTCCATGCATACTGCAAAAAACAGAAAATCCGAAAGTAAAGATATTCCCACAGCAACCAATGATACAAACAACGCCTTCTTCATCAGATTCCCGGCATTACTCCCACAAGACAAGCAAGCATAAATGCCTATCCCCCAGAAAAGAGGGTTTACAGTAAGCATCAGCAACATACCCAACCGGGGGCTATGACTCCAGGGAACCCACAACACGATATTGGAAAGCCAATACAAACACATCACCGTTAGTACAATAAATATCCACCAAAGCTGATGCTGCCAACTATCCCGTACCACTCCGGCAACCGGCTTCTGCTTCCCCATATCAAATATCTTATCTTCCATAATCTTTAATCAGTTAAATTCTTATTCATTTCAGCACATATTCCCCGATTGACAATCTAAGATGTTGCAAATATAATAAGTTTATTTTATAAACTAAACTATTATATAAATTATTTTATTTATTTCTTTGCATCCTCCTTTACTATAGATTATTCCAATCATTCCCAAGCAGTAGTTCCGGAAACAGCAAAAAGTAATTCCTGCCTTACTAACTATTAATCGTTCGATAACCGTTTTATTATCGTCCGACAGTTGTTGAATTATCGTCCGACAGCTGTTGGACGATAATTCAACAACTGTCGGACGATTAATAGTTAGCAACAGAAATACTAAGCGTTTGAAAAGAAAGGAAGAGAATCCTTGCAGAAAACCAATAGTCCCACACCTATCTACATATCCTATCTTTTGATAAACAGTCCGCCCCTTTTCAATCCCCCGAAACCAGGCTTTCATAGGCCATTTCGGTTATTTCGGCACTTCTACAACACATTTTCTCCGAAAAGTTTTTGTAATCTCCAAGTAAATCGTATTTTTGTGTACAATTTTGGTGTAGTGATGACAGACGAAGAAAAGAAGCTATTAAGTACCTTTGAAGCCAGACTGCGGCATTTAATCTATCTGCACGATGAATTAAAACGCGAAAATGCTGAGCTAAAGCAACTTCTTGAAGCCAAAGAGGAGGAATACGGGAAGGTACAAGCTGAATACCGGGAACTGGAACTTAACTACACGAACCTAAAAACAGCTACGACAATCAGCCTTAACGGCAGTGACGTGAAAGAGACGAAACTGCGATTGTCCAAATTAGTGCGTGAAGTCGATAAATGCATCGCTTTGTTGAATGAATAAAGAGAAGAGGATGTATGAACGATAAGATAAAGATAAACCTGCAGATGGCAGGAGCCTCCTACCCTCTCACAATCAACCGTGAGGACGAGGAAATGGTAAGAGAAGCCGCCAAGCAGGTAGATATCAGGCTCAATGCGTATCGGGAGCATTATCAGAATGTGTCTCTAGAGAGAATTATAGCCATGGTGGCCTATCAGTTCGCTTTAGAAAACCTTCAGTTGAAGGACCGTAATGATACTGAACCCTATACAGCTAAAATAAAGGAACTGACAGAGGTATTGGAGACCTATTTCAAGGAACAATAAGCTGCAATCCCTCCGTCGGGTCGGTAAAAGAGAGAAATTCGCGCACTGTACAAAAGTTTGCCCTTCATCAAAGCAAGCTTTTATGCAGTGCTTTTTTATTTATATACTAAAAACAAATTAATAAAATGACAGTAGTTACAATAGTATTATCCATTGCCTGCTTCATTGTCGGAGGGTTTGCCTCGTACTTGTTCTTCAAGCACGGGCTGAAAAACAAATACGACGGTATCCTGAGAGATGCGGAAGCGGAAGCGGAAGTGATTAAGAAGAATAAGTTGCTGGAAGTAAAGGAAAAATTCCTGAACAAGAAGGCAGACTTGGAAAAAGAAGTGGCCCAACGTAACCAAAAGATACAGCAGGCAGAAAACAAGCTGAAACAACGTGAATTGGTACTGAACCAACGCCAGGAAGAAATCCAGCGCAAGAAGATGGAAGCAGAAGCCGTAAAAGAAAATCTAGAAGCCCAGCTGTCCATCGTAGACAAGAAGAAAGAAGAACTGGAGCACATGCAGCGCCAGGAAATAGAAAAACTGGAAGCTATCTCCGGACTTTCTGCCGAAGAAGCCAAAGAGCGCATGGTAGAATCCCTAAAGGAAGAAGCCAAAACGCAGGCCCAGTCCTACATTAACGACATCATGGACGACGCCAAGCTGACGGCAAGCAAAGAGGCCAAGCGCATCGTGATACAGAGCATCCAGCGCGTGGCTACGGAAACAGCCATTGAAAACTCGGTAACTGTATTCCACATCGAATCAGATGAAATCAAGGGACGTATCATCGGTCGCGAAGGCCGCAACATCCGCGCCCTGGAAGCTGCCACCGGTGTGGAAATTGTGGTAGACGATACTCCGGAAGCTATCGTATTGTCAGCTTTCGACCCGGTTCGCCGTGAGATTGCACGCCTGGCATTGCACCAGTTGGTGACAGACGGACGTATCCACCCGGCACGCATCGAAGAGGTAGTTGCCAAAGTACGCAAGCAGGTAGAAGAGGAAATCATCGAAACCGGTAAACGTACTACTATCGACCTGGGCATCCACGGTCTGCATCCGGAACTTATCCGCATTATCGGTAAGATGAAATACCGTTCTTCATACGGCCAGAACCTTTTGCAGCATGCACGCGAGACAGCCAATCTTTGCGCTGTGATGGCATCAGAGCTGGGACTCAACCCGAAGAAAGCAAAACGTGCCGGACTGCTGCATGATATAGGTAAGGTACCCGATGAGGAACCGGAATTGCCGCATGCACTCTATGGTATGAAGCTGGCAGAAAAGTTCAAGGAAAAGCCAGACATCTGCAACGCCATCGGTGCCCACCACGACGAAGTGGAAATGACCAGCCTGCTGGCCCCAATCGTACAAGTATGCGATGCCATTTCAGGAGCACGCCCGGGAGCACGCCGCGAAATTGTAGAAGCATACATCAAGCGCCTGAACGACCTTGAGCAACTGGCCATGTCCTATCCGGGAGTGACAAAGACATATGCCATCCAGGCAGGCCGTGAGTTGCGTGTCATTGTCGGTGCAGACAAGATTGACGACAAGCAGACGGAGAACCTTTCCGGTGAAATCGCCAAGAAGATTCAGGACGAAATGACTTATCCGGGTCAGGTGAAGATTACCGTTATCCGTGAGACACGTGCGGTGAGCTACGCAAAGTAACATCAGAAAAGAAAATAAATGCAGAAAAGGGTGAATTCGTATTCACCCTTTTCTTATTTTTGCACCACAACCATAACTTTACAAAATGAAAGATTATCAGTTTGAAGTTTGTGCCAACTCCGTAGAGAGTTGTATTGCCGCACAAGCCGGCGGAGCAGACCGGGTAGAATTGTGCGCAGGCATCCCCGAGGGAGGGACAACCCCCTCATACGGCGATATCCTCATCGCACGGGAAGCATTGCAACAGACCAAATTGCATATCATTGTCCGTCCCCGCGGAGGAGATTTTCTTTATTCCTCCACCGAACAGCGCATCATGCTGAAAGACATAGAGAATGCCCGCCGTCTAGGCGCTGACGGAGTCGTGTTCGGTTGCTTGACGGCAGAGGGAGATGTAGACATTCCATTGATGGAGCAGCTTATGGAAGCCTCACAAGGGATGTCCGTCACCTTCCACCGTGCTTTCGATGTATGCAGAAATCCACGAAAAGCGATAGAAGATATTATCGAATTAGGATGCAACCGCATCCTAACTTCCGGACAGCAACCTACAGCAGAGCGAGGCATTCCCCTTCTGAAAGAACTCCAACAACAAGCATCAGACCGAATCATCCTATTGGCAGGCTGTGGGGTGAATGAAACCAACATAGCCCACATTGCCCGAGAAACCGGTATCCGCGAGTTTCATTTCTCCGCCAGGGAAAATATCGAAAGCTCCATGCTCTATCACAATTCCGCCGTCTCTATGGGAGGAACGGTACATATTGATGAATACACACACACCATCACTACTGCGGAGCGGGTAAAGCGTACAATCGGAGCATTAAAAGCCTCTCCCCTAGCCCCTCCCCCGTAGGGAGGGGGACAGAGATAGTCCTACAAAATACAAACACTTCAAAACTCCCCTCCCTACGGGGGAGGGGGCGAGGGAGAGGCCTATAAAAAAAGGATGTACTTTTCAGCACATCCTTTTTTATATCATAGGATAAATATTATTTCTTCACCGGAGAAGAGTATCTTGCATTCAGACCATCCAGAATCTCACGGGTGATGTTGTAGACACTGTCTGCATAGAGCAGGTTGTCAAAACCCGTATTGCTGATAATCATGCTGTAACCTTTTGTCTTATTGTACTCCTTCAGGAAAGCATTGATAGAATCACGCAGTTGCAGGCTGTTCTTTTCATTCTCACTCATCAGCTCAGACTGCAGCTTGTTGCTCAGGTTCTGCAAATCCTGCTCCAACTTTGCAATGCGGTTGTATTCCTGCTGTGCTCTCTCCTGAGAAAGATAAGCGTTGTTCTGATACTTTGTCTGGAATTCCTGCTTCTGCTTCTCCAGTTCGCTGGCTTTCTGGTTCAATGTCAGACGGACATTCTCGCCCTTCTTCACCATAGCCTCATTCAAGTCTATGCAATAGTTGTATTTTGCCAAAAGCGTATCTATTTCAACATAAGCAATTTTCATTTCCGATAATCCGCCGGCTTGTGCAGGAGCGCTTGTCGTCTGTTTATCAGTATTGCCGGCACATTGAGCAAATAAAACGATCAGTGCGAGAGCTGCCAGACCGTTCATGAGGTAGTTTAATCTCTTCATAATTGATAAATATTGTTTTTTAAAATTAGTTCATACTATCGTTTAAGGCTTTTTCCAGTTCATCAATGGAAAAACGGGACTTGCGTTGTGCTTCTCTGTCCTGCGACTGCACACAGCCGATACCTCTATCGCGCATTGCCTTATTGCCACTGACATGCCCGTTAGGGAACCTGCCGCCTTTCACAAAAAAGACCTTTACACCCAATAAAACAATGCAAATAGCAACTATTAACAGAGTTATCAATATTGTATCAAGCATTTCCATTAATTTTGTTACATGAAAATAGTGTTTTTACTATTTTTGTGGGTGCAAATATAGGGCTTTGGTTGGACTAACTCGCCTTTTTTACTCTAAAAAAAGAGAAAGGGGAATAAAATAGTCAATCAATTTAACCATATTTAGCAATAAGTGGTTAATTTAATGGAGAATTGATATTTGACAATTGATAATGAAGGCTGCATAAACACATGTAAGGCAGCCGCTAATTCAGATAATTATGGAAAAAAAAGACTTGAAACCGGCTGGTGTATTTCACTATTTCGAGGAAATCTGCCAAGTGCCGCGCCCTTCGAAGAAGGAAGAGAAAATCATTGCTTACTTAAAAGCATTCGGAGAAAAACATAAGTTGGAAACGAAGGTGGACGAAGCCGGAAACGTTCTGATAAAGAAACCCGCTACTCCGGGTATGGAAAACCGCAAGACTGTCGTACTTCAATCGCACATCGACATGGTATGTGAAAAGAACAACGACGTGAAGCACGACTTCCTGACCGACCCTATCGAAACCGAAATTGACGGTGAATGGCTGAAAGCCAAAGGTACTACCTTAGGAGCCGACAATGGCATCGGTGTAGCCACCGAACTGGCTATCCTTGCCGACGACAGCATTGAGCACGGCCCTATCGAATGCCTATTCACCGTGGACGAGGAGACCGGACTGACCGGTGCTTTTGCATTGAAAGAAGGCTTCATGAACGGAGACATTCTGCTGAACCTCGATTCCGAGGATGAAGGCGAGCTCTTCATCGGCTGTGCAGGAGGTATAGATTCCGTTGCCGAATTCACCTACCGGGAAGTGGACGTACCGGCAGGATATTTCTGCTGCAAAGTGCAGGTAAAGGGGCTGAAAGGCGGACACTCCGGCGGCGACATACACCTGGGGCGCGGCAATGCCAACAAGCTGCTGAACCGCTTCCTGAGCCAGACATCCCAGAAGTACGACATGTACCTTTGCGAAATAGACGGCGGTAACCTGCGCAACGCCATTGCCCGCGAAGCACACGCGGTAATTGCCATACCCGATGCCGACAAGCATGCTCTGCGCACAGACTTGAATGTCTTTGCCGCCGAAGTGGAGGCAGAATATGCCGTCGTTGACCCGGACCTCCAATTCGTGCTCGAATCGGAAGCAGCCCGTCCCAAAGCCATTGACAAAGATACCGCCAAGCGATTGTTGCAAACCATCTATGCCGCACCCCACGGTGTGTATGCCATGAGCCAAGACATTCCGGGGCTGGTGGAAACCTCCACCAATCTGGCCTCCGTAAAGATGAAGCCCGGTCATATCATCCGCATCGAGACCAGCCAGCGCAGCTCTACCGCCTCCTCCAAACAAGACATTGCCAATATGGTGCGCACTGTATTTGAAATGGGTGGAGCAGCCGTATCCTTCGGCGACGGGTATCCGGGCTGGAAACCCAACCCGCATTCAGAAATCCTGAAAGTGGCTGTTGAGTCCTACAAACGTTTGTTCGGTGTAGATGCCAAGGTAAAAGCTATCCATGCAGGTCTGGAATGCGGACTGTTCCTTGACAAATACCCGGCACTGGACATGATTTCCTTCGGACCTACCCTGCAGGGTGTGCACTCTCCCGACGAACGGATGCTGATTCCTACTGTACAGAAGTTCTGGGACCATCTGCTGGATATACTGAAGCACATACCAGCGAAATAGATATCCTTCGTTTCCCTAAAAGGGGAACGGAAATAGTTTGTATGAACGTTATCCATAAGATAGGAGTTATACTCTTCCTTCTCTGCCCGTACATTAGTCTGTACGGGCAAGAAGGAAAAGATACCCTCATGTTTCGGATAGTAAGCTACAATGTAGAAAACCTATTCGACTCCCGACATGACACACTAAAGAATGACTACGAGTTCCTGCCGGATGCCACCCGGCATTGGAACTACTCTAAATACAGAAAGAAACTGGATAATATAGCCCGCGTCATCATCGCCACCGGAGGATGGACGCCGCCTGCCCTTGTTGCCTTGTGTGAGGTGGAGAATGACAGTGTGATGCGCGACCTTACCCGCTACTCTGCCTTGCGCGAAGCAGACTACCGGTATGTGATGACACAATCTCCCGACAAACGCGGCATCGACGTAGCGCTGTTGTATCAACGTAATCTTTTCAAACTGCTTTCCTATCAGAGCCTCCCCGTAGACAAGCCCCGGAAGAATAGCCGTCCCACACGGGACATTCTTCACGTCAACGGATTGTTGCTGAACCGGGATACGCTTGATGTACTGGTAGCTCACTTCCCATCCCGTTCGGGAGGGGCAAGAGAGTCTGAACCTTACCGGCTACTGGTTGCCCGAAAGGTGAAGCATGCCATAGACAGCCTATACACGATACGCCGACATCCGCAAATTGTCCTTTTAGGGGATTTCAACGATTATCCGGAGAATAAATCGGTAAAGGAGGTGTTGGAGGCAGCAGCATCGTCAACATTGCAAGACTCTCTACGTCCACAAAAACTTTACCATCTACTGGCAGGAAAAGCCAAAACACGCAAGCACTTCGGCAGCTACAAGTATCAAGGAGAATGGGGACTACTGGACCACATCATCGTATCGGGTACGTTGCTGCAAGAACACGCACCGCTATATACAGAGGAAGCGAAGGCAGACGTATTCTGCCTGCCCTTCCTACTGACAAGAGACAAGAAATACGGAGGGCAGCAACCCTTCCGCACCTACTACGGGATGAAGTATCAAGGAGGATACAGCGACCACTTGCCTGTATATGCGGAGTTCCGGTTGATATATTAGTCGGAATACTGATACAGTTTCAAGTCAAACTTCTGTACCATCACCAGCAAGTGGTCGAAGATGTCGGACTGAATGCGCTCGTACTCTTTCCATACCTTGTTGCGAGAGAAGAAATATACCTGGATGGGTACCCCATACGTCGTGGGTTCCTTCTGGCTGATAATCAAGTCCATCTCCTGGTTCACCACCGGCAGGCTGCACAAATAGCGTTCGATGTAGATACGGTAGAGCTGCGCATTGGTTGGCACCTCTTCTTCTGCTGGCTGATAGTCGGCCATCAAGGGGACTTCCTTGCGGATATTATCCAGCATTTCCGGAGTGCAGAACTTCAGGGTAGTCATATCCAGAAAGATATTCTTGTTTACCCGTCGCCCGCCACTTTCCTGCATGCCGCGCCAGTTCTGAAAAGAGTTGTTCACCAGGGTATACGGTGGTACGGTCGAGATGGTTTCGTCCCAGTTGCGTATCTTGACCGTGTTCAGCGTAATCTCCTCTACAACTCCATTGGCAACGCCACCCGGCAGCGCTATCCAGTCCCCTATCCGCAACATGTCGTTGGCAGAGAGCTGCACGCCGGCCACAAACCCCAGAATGCTGTCCTTAAATACCAGCATCAGTACAGCTGCAGATGCGCCCAGACCGGCAAACAAGGTCATAGGAGACTTGCCTATCAGCACTGAAACCACTATGATGCCTCCGATAAAAAACAGCAGCACTTGCAATACCTGCACGAAGCCTTTCAGCGGACGGTTCTTCTGCTTGTCCTTCATGTTATAAACATCGAGCATCACCAGCAACAAGCCGTTGATAGTAAGCAGCACCGCCACAATGATATAGACAGCACACACCTTTTGTGAGAACTCAAGCATATCCTTTCCACGCACAAAGGCCATGGGCAGCAGGTAGTAGATGAGGATTCCCGGCAGAATATGTATCAAATGGTGTATCACCCTGCGTTTCATCAGCAACGTATTCCACTGATGGGGAGAGCGTCGGGTATAATGCTTCATACCGCCAACGAAGATTGCCTGGCACAAATAGTCCAGCCCTATCGAAAGCCCCACCATCAGCAGTGCAATAATCGTCTCGTCAAACATATCGGCAAACTTCGGGTCTATCCCCCAACCTATCAAGATTTTATTCATCCATCCTCCTAAACTCATCATAAGCTCTCTTTTTTTTGAAATGTCTTGTTTGTATAACAATCCAAAGATAAAGATGTTTTCAGAGAACGGCAAGCATATACCCTTTTTTCATCAACGACTCAATCCTCACGCTCGGGTCGTTTTTTAGCGACCGCCGCAGATAGGACATCTGTACATTCAAGGCAAGGGAGTTGGCATATGAGGCAGTGCCCCACACAGCATCCAGTAACGTATCGCGACTGACAGTCTTATTCACATTCAGCGCCAGCAAGCGAAGAATATCGGCTTGACGGGAAGTAATCAGCACCTTACTATTTCCCGTACGAATCTCGTTCGTACTGTAATTGAATACGGAATGGCCGAAAGCATACATCTCATCCTCTGCCACGCCGGACAACTGCGAAGTGAAACGCTCGCGGATACGCGCCGTAAGCTCTTCCGGATAGAAAGGTTTGGCAAGGTAATCGTTCGCCTTCAGTTGGAATCCTTGCAGGCGGTCAGCCTTGTCGCTGCGGTCGGAAAGAAAAAAGATGAGGACATGCTTGTCCGCCTCCCGGATTCGTTCTGCCACTTCAAAACCATTGAGCCCGGGCATATTGATGTCAAGCAAGACAAGGTCCGGTTTGACAAGAGGAAACTGGTCGAGGGCGATAAGGCCATTTCCGGCATAGGTCACTTCATAACCCTCTTTCTCCAGGAAGCGTTTCAGAAGCATGGAATACTTCAGGTCATCGTCAGCAAAAAGAATTTTCAGTGGTTTCATGAGTTGCTATTTATATTCTCGATATCCATCTGTGCAGATTATTGTGGAATGGTTATTTCCACCGTCGTCCCCCTCCCAATCTGACTGGTCAGAAAGACGGTTCCCCTATGAGCCTCAACCAACAACTTGACATAACTCAACCCCAAACCGATGCCCGGCAAGGAACGGTCAGGCAAGTTGCTGCTACGGTAAAACTTATCGAATACCCGTCCCTGCTCGGAAACAGGGATACCAATGCCGTCATCGGAAACTTTCAATGTGAGCTCGTGGCCATGCAGGCGGCATTCTACCCGGATACTGACGGAGCTTCCCGAATATTTCACGGCATTTTCCATCAGATTACTGATGATATTTGCCATGTGCACGGGGTCGGCCGTAACCAGCAGGTTGTCCGTGAAATGTGTCTCGAAAGATACTTGTTTTCCTCCAGGAGCATGCTGCAGGCGTATCAACTTCTCCACAACCGGTTTCAAATCGAAAGTACTGAGGGAAAGTTGTGTCTGCTCATCGTCAGCACGGGTCATGTCGCGCAGCTTCCGGAGGTAGGCGGAAAGGTTGTCCAGCTCGGAAACGGAATCACGCACCACTTCATCCATGGCCTGCTCGTCGGTACGCATTGTTTTGTCATTGAGAAAAGAGACGCACATCTTCAAGGCCTGCACGGGACGTTTCAACTCGTGTATCATGGTGTTGACAAAGCTTCTCCGCAACTCGTCCACACGGTGCTGCTTCAAAATGGTCTTTATCTGGAACAGCAGACAGACAGACAGCAGAAGAATCAATACCAAGCTGCCCAGAAGTTGCCAGCCCATACGGAGCAAAAGAGTATGCGGCATCACCTGCACATCCACTTGTACCAACTCCCGCTTCAGCGGATTGTAAGGATAAACCAGACGGATGACCGGATGCAAATCACTCCCCAGCCGTTCTACGGTTTCCACCCATTGATAGAGGCTGTCGCGCGGCGTGACTAGTCCGGTAGTGAAAGACATGCCGTCCAGTTTAGTCGCCAGCACCGAATCGAAGCGCTGCAACGTAAAAGGGACATCTATCTGCAACTGATAAGCAACTATCGCCTCGCTGAAGCTCATGTTGAAAAGCAGCTTGTCTTCGCCATGTATCACAATCTTGTCCTTATAGACAATACTATCCTTCATTGCCGTGGATAGAACGGATTTATCTGCCATGGCCCCCACCACAAACGTACGCGTATAGCGCTCTTTGAGCTTGTTGGTCAATGAATCCCTATCCGTATGCATGTCCACATTGGTGTTGAAAAAGGATATATTAGGCTTGTTGAACACTTTCTTCGGCTGTTCACGCCGGATAGAGTCGTTCACTGCCACGGCATCCATGACAAGGCGGTGTATCTCTTCTTCATATTCCTCATTCTTATACTGATACTGGTTCCACAACCAATATCCCTGCCCTGCTACAAGTAGCAGCATGGATATCAGTGACAATGCCCATACTATTCTGATTCGTTTTTCCATCTCAGAGTCTGTTCTTCTTTTATACTATACAAAGGTAAGGGTTTCCTCCAATCAGAGGTACGCGCGAGGCGGCTATTCTCATTTGAGTAACATTTCAGTAATAACTTTCTCACTCCGGAAAGACAAATTCCGCATAGATTTGCGACGACAGGACACATGACACGTCCTCGAAACAGTAATTCCTAACAACGAAAAAGTATGAAAAAGCAGATTCTACTCACCGCCATGCTGTTGATAACCACCACAACCGCCTGCGCACAGTTTAACATCAAAATCGGCTCCGGCAAGACGTTCAGAAAAGATACCATAGACCAGACTGTACTCATGGTGCAGTATGAAGTGGACGGCTGTACGGACACACTGTCGGAAGAGCGTTTCCAGGAAACCATGATGTTGGAAATCGGCAAGAAATGCTCCAAGTTCTACAGTTACACAAAGTATGTGGGCGACTCGGTATTTGCTGCCGACATTGCCAATAACGCCTCGCAAGAAACGATGATTGAACACGCCAAACAGTTCGGAAAAAGCAAGCTGAACGAACAGACCTACAAGAGATACCCCGTAGGCAAAGTGACCACACTGGATGAAATTGCCGGAGACATCAACAGACTCCGGTGCGAGGAACCGGAAGAGTGCCCACAGTGGACGCTGCAGACAGACACGGCAACCATCCTCTCGTATCTCTGCCAAAAAGCAGAATGCGTGTTTAAGGGACGCAGATGGATTGTCTGGTACAGTCCGGAGATTTCCTCCAGCGAAGGGCCGTGGAAGCTGTTCGGACTGCCCGGACTGATACTGAAAGCAGAAGACAACAGGGGGCATTATCTCTTTACCTGCACCGGTATGGAGCAATGCCATTCCTACCGACCTATCCTCTTCAACGGAAAAGATTATGAACCCGTAAACCGCAAGGCGTACAACAAAATCCACGAAAGATACTATGCCGACCCGGTAGGATTCATTATGGGCAACACGCCTAACGTACGTATCACCATACGCGACAACCAGGGCAATGAAGCCAGGAAGCCGAAGAATATAGCCCACAATCCGCTGGAACTTGACTGATTCATCCCATCGAACTCCAATGGATATACACTTCAAGAAACTCTTGCTGCCAATCCTTGCCTTGTTTGCAATGACAGCGCATGCACAGTCTCTCAGTGGCTTGGTAACGGACGAAGAAACCGGACAACCGCTGGAAGCCGTAATGATTAGTGTGCTGCGAAACGGCACCATGATAGATTACGCCCTGACCGATGCCCGGGGGAGATATTCCCTGCCATGGAAATACAACGGCAACCTGCAAGTCAGCGTATCACTGCTGGGCTATAGACGGGAAATACGCAACATATCGGCAGCAGGAACACTCCATATTCGTCTGCATCCCGAAGCCATTGCACTAAAAGAAGTCCAAATACGTCCCGGCCGCATTCATGGCAGGAAAGATACCGTAAGGTATAATCTGGCAGAGTTTGCCTCTTCCAAGGACGTACACATCAAGGATGTTCTGAAAAAGCTCCCCGGTGTGGATATTGACGACAACGGGCAGGTGAAATATAAAGGTAAAGCCATCGACCACTATTTTGTGGAGGGTATGGACGTGACGGGTGGACGCTACAGCCAAATCAACAACAACCTCAGTGCCAAAGCCGTAAAATCGGCAGAAATTATGGAGAACTACCAATCGGTCAAGGCATTGAAAGGAAAACTCAGTTCGGATGAAATAGCCCTGAACCTGAAACTCGACCCACAGGCACGCAACCAATGGATTGTCAACGGTACCCTGGGGACAGGCTGGAGCGATGGAACACAAGAAACGACCGGAACGGCACAAACGAAGAGGGACAAAGGAACGCTTCTTTGGGAAAACGCCGCCAATGCCCTCCAACTGGGTAAAGGCAAGCAAAGCATCTACGGCTACAAGAGCAACAACAACGGTACCGACCTTAGCCGTGAGCAACATATACTGACAAACAACACATCCCAACAGATTCCCCTGCACGGCTTTCTGGTACAACCGGGCATCAGCGCTCCCCTCGACAAGCAACGGCTGCTCTTCAACGAAACCCATACACTGAACGCCAACCGCATGTATAAATGGAACGACGAACGTTCCCTGCGCCTGCAAGCCGGATATACCCATAACCGGATTACCCAGCAACGGGGCAACTCGCAAGTCTACTACCAGCCCGATGACACCATACGCATGGATGAAGCCTACCACTACTGCCTGCAGAACGATGCCGCCCATATGGAAATGCACTATGAGGATAACAAGACCATCCACTATCTGTCGAACCGCTTCCTGGCAGAAAGTGAAACGAACCGCGGCACCTCCCACGAGTTGCAGCAAACGATGCGCACCTCCCAGTTTACGGCAAAGAATTTCTTCAGCCTTATCCGCAATGGAGAGAAAAGCACATGGAAGTTCAATTCTGCCACACAGTATGCCTATCTACCCTCCTCCTTGTCACTACACGACGGGAAAGACAAATTCATCCAGCACAGCCTTTACAACGACAATAAGGCCAGCCACCTAAGAAAACACAACGGTTTCACCCGGCAATACACCGCCGGTATAAAGGGCGAATGGGCATCGGTAAAGCACCATTCCACCCGGATGGAAACATTTGGCGCATCCAGTTTTTCTCCCTACCTCTCCCCCTACTTCCAGTTGGAGCAAGGCAAGTGGCAGGGAAGTCTGTCACTCCCTCTCAGCTATAAGCGCTACTTCTCGCAACAGCGCTCTTTTCTCTTTTTCAATCCGTCGCTCTATCTGCGCTATCAGCCGGACTACCATTGGAAAATTTCCCTCTACGGCAGTTTACACCGCTCAGCAGGAGATGTCACAGACCTCTGCCCTTTTACCTATCGGACAGACTACCGTACCTGGAAAAACACTGACGGCCTCTTCCCCGTCAGTACACGCCAACAATACAACCTTTATGGAGAATACAAGAATACCGTGCAGGAATTTTTCGCCACCGCCACTTTGTCCTACCGGCATGTACACTACAACACCTTGAATGAACAGAGTATCTCTGAAAACCGCATTGTCCACACCCTTCGCCTACATTCCAACAGTACACAAAGTTGGTTCCTGCTCAGCACTCTCTCCAAGGGATTTTTCGACTGGAATCTGAAAACCTCACTTGACTTACAACTGAGCCGCAATACCGGCTGGCAGTTGACACGGGTTTCAGATACAGACGCCCTCACTCCACAAACGGAAACAGCCGGAAACGGCCCGCCTCAAAAATACCGTTATGACTATCTTAAGATGGAACCCAAACTGATATGGTCGCCCGCCGAAGCTTTCGAAGCCGAATATCATGCCACAATCAACTATGGCGGCAGTAAAATAGGGAACGACACGCACCTTGCTCCTCTACTGGACTTCGTACAGCGTATGCACCTCACATTCAGCATCGGACACGTCGACCTCTGCCTTTCCGGAGAACATTACCGGAACGATTTAAACAGCGATACGCATCTCAACACACTGTTTGTAGACGCATCACTCATTTATAAGACAAGGAAATGGAGAGTGGAAGCCAGCCTCAGCAATCTGTTCAACAAGAAAGAGTATGCCTATACTACCTACTCGGCCACACAAAGCTATACTTCACGGTTGAATATCCGTCCACGGGAGGTTATGGTAACTGCCGGTTATCAGTTCTAAAGACTGTCATCTACAACAATGTCCGTATTCCGGCATAAACCAGCATCCCCGCTATCGTCAGCAACCCTACCCATATAGGAGCATAGACATGAGTGACATGCTCGACACGCTTATATCCGCTAACCTTCACAAACAAGCGGTAAATCAGCCAGGCACCAATCAGCCCCACAATAGTCCCTGCCAACAAATCACCCGGATAATGCACACCGAGATATACGCGCGAATAGCACGTCAGCAACGCCCAGGCCATAATGAAAAGAGTAAGCCACCGCTTGCGGAATAGAAAGAACAGGAAAAACGCCAATCCGAAGGTATTGGCGGCATGACACGAAGGAAAACCATAACGCCCTCCACGATGATTGTTGACGATATGCACCATCTCCGAAATGGGATTATTCAGATTAGAAGGACGCATACGCTCCACATAGGGACGTATCCAAGTGGCACATGCCTGGTCGGCAAAAGTAATGGTGAGCGCAAGGCCTATCATGCAAAACAGTGTGACCTTCCAATGAAAATTGCGCAACATCACATACCAGATGGCAGCATACATGGGAATCCAAACCCACTTACCGCTATAAGCGCTCATAAAATAATCGAAATACATGTTGTGCATCCGATTGATGGAAAAAAATATGTTTGTGTCTACATCTATTGCCCCTTGCAAGGCGTCCATAAGTGCTGTCATACGTTATCTTTTGGCTATATCATCATATAATTTTTGCAAATAGGCTTTGCCCAACGGCAGGTTCTTCCCTTTTGTTGTGCCCTCATCCACTACCACAGTACCCGCCTGGCAATTGAATATCACCTGATTGTCCGCTGTCACCATACCGAAAGCATCGGGTACGGTAAAGAACGCGAAATGAGGGGAAGCGGGATTAAGCATATCTTTACTGAAAACAAACTCATCATGGGGCAGCGCCAATTGGGCCAGCAACGTGGCTGCAATATCATGTTGCGAGCCATAGACGTCAATGCGCCTCGGCTCTCGGACAGCACCGCCCACCATCAACAGAGGTATCCGGTAGCGTTCTACCGACAAATTGTCGATATGTTCGGGATAAGCTCCCAAGTGGTCTGGAACAAACACAATCACCGTATTCTTCCACTGGGGAAGCTCACGGAACTGTCTTACAAAATCGCCTGCACAACTATCCGTATAGGCAAAGGCGTTCAGCCGGTCATTCTCCAGACGACGGAAAGGTACTTCAAAAGGCTCGTGGCTACTGGAGGTCTGCAAGACACGGAAATGAGGAGTTTTCTCTTCTGCAGTTCCTTTGGCAGCTTCGGCTTTCAAGTCTTCCAGCAGACGGTTGAATACGAGATGGTCGTGCGCCCCCCACTTACTTAAACGTTCCGTTACGGGAAAATCCTGGTCGGAAACAATGTCTTCAAAGCCTGATGACATCAGGTAGGAACGCATATTGGTAAAGTCGGCATCACCGCCATAATAATACTTGGTACCATAACCCGCCTTCCGCAAGCTGCCTGCAATGGCAGGAATGGACTGCGTTTTACGGGGATACTTCATAATACTAGTAGTGGGCTGGGCAGGATAGCCACTCAAGATAGCCACCAGCCCACGGTCCGTACGGAAACTGTTGGCGTAGAAGTTCGTAAAGAGCACCCCTTCCTTACTCAAGCTATCCAGATGGACGGCAATATTCGGCTCACCTCCCAAAGCTGTCATCAACCTGGAGGAAAAACTCTCAAGAATCACAAAGAGTACATCGGGACGCTGAGCATTGAATAAAGTATGCAGTGAATCGGCAGGTTGCAGCACAGAATCTGTCTCTTCCGTTTGACCACCGGCACCTGCGGGTTCAAGCATGTCTTTAAAAAGCCGGTCGGCCTCCGCAGCTTCCATAAAACGGTACTGCTTGCTGAAGTCCTTCTGCTTGGCAAGAGATTCCATCAGACTGAATGCAGGGTTGATAGCTGCATGGTTCAGACGCTGCTCGGCACTGAAATAGACTTTCCCCACATTCATGGTAGAAACTGTAAAGCCTCCACGGATAGGAATAAACAGTAACCCCGTCATCAGCAACAATATACCTGACACCTTCAGGCGACGATAAGGCAGTTTCATCCGCAGCAACAGCTTCTTCTGCAGCAAGATGCCGTAGAAAACAGCATACAGCACGACAGCATAAACAGCCATTGCCACAATTCCCCCCAGCACCATCCAAATGCTGACACTGGCCACTGCGTCTTTAGGGGAGGAAAAGAAATAGAATAACGGAGTAGCATCCAAACGGAACCCCCAATACTCGTATAATCCTAAATCGACAGTAAAAATTATGGAGATAAGTACTGAAATGAAGAGGAAATAGCCGCACCAGATGCGATGAAGGGATTTAGAAAGTGTCCATACAGAGGTTATGAAAAGAAAACCGGGAATAGCTGTCAGATAACCAGCCAGAGATAGGTCTAAAGGTAACCCATGCCAAATGACACTGAACCAGTCCGCACACGAGGCATCCGGATACAGCGATTTGTAAAACAGCATAAATAGTGGTTTCTGCAACACAAAAATGCAGACAAACAAGCAGTATGTCTTAATAAATCCTATGAGCCTATCTTTCATCGGTGCCTTATTGTATATCTAAATATAAGGTGCAAAAATAAATCTTTTGTTCGAGAATGAAAAGTTTTGCTCCAATATATTCTCAAAGAGCTATAAGTTAATCAGATTCGTCACTTAGTGCTTTAAAAGAACGGAATTAAAGAACGTGAAAAAAGAACGGATTTAAAGAACCACTTTATGAATGCACAGTTTTTCATCAACGAAATCGGATGCAATTTTAACCTAAGAAAACCCAAGTCCGAAAAGCCGACGAACGTTTATTTTGTAGCACGCGTCAATGAGAACAATACCATCGTCAATGAAAAAATCAATAAATTAAAACTTTATTTTTCCGAATACAAGCAGTACCTTTGCGACCACCCTAAGGAAATAGAGCATAGGGCCATCATTTTACTCAAAAAATATATTTATAAAGATACTATGAAGAAAAAACGGAGAAACCAGCTACCTTCACCATGAAACAGATTGTAGAGGAGAAGGACACTAAAGAAAACTCAAAGAATCAGTATAGATTCAACATCGACAAGTTCAAAAGGTTCCTGGATGAGCACTCCATACCTGATACTTGGGAAAGTATGAACCTGAATACATTTACCAGATACCAGCAATTCTTGCTTAAAGATAGTAAGGAAGGTAAGAAAGCTTCAACGATAGCCAATATTATAGGAGGTACACTTTTTCCTATTCTTAGAAAAGCCTCCAAACTATGACACATGATGAAAAATTAGATAAAATCTTATATGGTTTATTATCTCGTATCTCTACTAAGATTAGAAATAATGGAGAAGATGACCAAAGACTAACAATGGACTTCATTTGCAAAGCATTGTTTAAAGAAGGAGAACATGAAGATTGGGAAAACGAATTTCTACAAAGAAGGTTATTATCAGATGGACTAATCGAATTTAAAAGGAAAGAAGATTTAGATTTGCCAGAAATAATAGATTTAGGAATAAAGTATATCCAAAATGAGGTTATACAAGAGAACATTCAAACAAGAAAATAGAAGAGAAGTTGAAAATACAGACAAGAAAAGCTGGATTGCCAGGTAGTGTAAAATAAACTGTGTCACGCATTATTTATCTCTAGAAAACTCATCGGTCGGGGAACGGCCTGCGCCAAGGGGCGGGACCACCCGTCCCGACGAGCGTAAAATTACAATAATTTAAACCGGTTTCCAAACTTTATAGCCAGTTGTTGCGAGATGGTAGCCCAATTGGCCAGTGGCATGGTCCATTTCTTACGTATATTGCGGTATGCAAGATAAACAAGTTTCTCAAGGGCTGTATCCGATGGGAACACGCCCTTGTTTTTTGTTACCTTGCGGATCTGACGGTGATACCCCTCAACGGTATTT
>NZ_OBMS01000047.1:0-7681 GCF_900217715.1 Bacteroides sp. AR29 | reverse complement strand
AGTTCCGCGAAAACTCTGGTAATTTCGTACATCGGCATGCAGACTCAAGAGGTTACAATTAAGCCGCATGTACGGGTTGTCATGCAGAGTGATACTGAACTTTTGGATGAAGTTGTAGTTGTTGCCTATGGTACTGCTACAAAAAGATCCTTCACAGGTTCCGCTACTGAAATTAAAGGAGACCGTATTGCTAACAAAAATCCGTCCGAATTATCTAAAGCGCTAACCGGTGAAGTAGCAGGTGTACAAGTTATTTCAACTAGTGGACAACCCGGCTCAAATGCAAGCATCAGAATTCGCGGTTTAGGTTCTGTAAATTCAAGCCGTGCTCCGCTGTATGTAGTGGATGGAATCCCCTTTGGTTCAGATTTAAGTGGAATTGATCCTTCAGACATAGAGTCAACTACCGTATTGAAGGACGCAACAGCAACAGCTCTATATGGTTCAAGAGCTGCCAATGGAGTAATTTTGCTGACCACCAAAAGAGGTAAAAAAGGAAAAACGCAGGTTGAGGCAAATGTAAAATATGGTATCAACACCCGTATAATTCCTCTTTATGACACGATGGAAAATCCTGAAAGGTTTCTTGAACTGACATGGGAAGGTATTAAAAACAAATATATGTACCGCGCGAACAATCCTAAGGATGAAGCTACTGCCAAACAATATGCAAGCGAAGACCTTTTTGATGCAGATTACGGTATTGCCCCCGTATATAATATGTGGAAGGCTGAAGGTAAAAATCTGATAGATCCTGTTACTGGAAGAATGAAGGCAGGTGTAGTCCGCAAATTTACTCCGGAGAAATGGGAAGATTATATTTTCCGTACAGGAGAAAAAGTAGAAGCCAATGTTAAGATATCAGGAGGTAGCGACAAGTTATCACATTATACCTCTTTCGGTTACTTGAAAGATGAAGGATACTATATAGGTTCGGATTTTGAACGTTTTAATGCCCGTTCCAATCTGTCTCAAGACATCACCTCATGGTTGAAATCAAATGTTAATATGGCTTATAGCTATATGGAACTGAATAAGCCCGGTCAAGGTGACAACATGAACAATGGTTTCCAATTCATTAATTTTATGCCTTCCATATTTCCGGTATTCCAACGTGATGCAGATGGCAATAAAATAAAGGATAATGTGGTCGGAGGATATCTGTATGATTATGGTATGGCTGAAGGTTATGGACGTCCTTACGCTTCAGGCGTAAATCCAGCCGGAGCGATTCAATTGGACAAGAATGAGTACCAGTCTCATTCATTCAACGGAAATGCCATGTTTGAAGCAACTTTCTTGAAAGACTTCAAAGGAACGGTAAACTTTGGATTGCAATATCTTGGTACAAAAAACAATGAATTGACAAATCCATATTATGGTGATGCAGAGGGGTTAGGACGTATTTTCAAAAACATGAGTACATTCTTCAGCTTCACGTCAAACCAGATATTGTCATGGAAGAAAAGTTTTGGTGTGCACAATCTCGATGCATTCGTTGCGCATGAATCTACATTCTACAAGTCATCTGACAACTATGGCCAGAAATCAAAGATTGTTCGTCCTAACAATACAGAATGGTCTAATGCTGTAATTATGGACTATATGGATTCTCAAACCTACGGGTTTGACATGGAAAGCTACTTCGGACAAATTAGATATGATTATAACGATAAATATTTCTTTCATGGAACATTAAGACGTGATGGTTCATCACGTTTTGCCAAAGGGCAGAAATGGGGAACATTCGGTTCTATCGGCGCCGCCTGGGCCATCACTAACGAAAATTTCATGAAAGACGTGAGCTGGTTGAAGAATTTGAAATACAAGTTAAGTTGGGGTGTGTTGGGTAACCAAGACTTTATCACCAATCCTACCATTGCAGGTTATTATCCTTACAATGATTTGTATACGATCGGTAACCTGAATGATGAAATCAGTTTTAGCTTTAAATATAAAGGTAATCCTGATTTGACATGGGAACGCAGCGAAACATGGAATACTGGTATCGAGTTTAATATAGCCGATATTTTGGAAGGTGAAGTGGAATACTACAATAAGACTACCAAAGATATGTTGTTCCTAAAGCAAGTATCTCCATCGCTGGGATATGCACAATACCCCGTCAATGACGGTAAAATGGTCAATAAGGGTCTCGAATTTTCTTTGGTGGCACATCTTGTGAAAACGAATGATATAAGTCTTGATTTACGTGTTAATGGTGGACATTATAAGAATAAAATGACCCAGATGCCTATGGATGATACCACAGGAAAAGAAAAGCCATTGGAGATACAAGGTGCTTACGGATGGTCGAAAGGACATTCTCTGTATGATTTCTATATAAGAGAATATGCCGGTGTAGATCCAGAAACCGGTATGGCATTATACAACTCATACTATAATGTAAAAGCCGATGGAAGCAAGGACTTGATTACAGATATGGTAACTTACCAGCAAAACAATAAGATAGAGCGTTTGGAAGTAGAAAAGACCTCCGATTATAACAACGCAACTAAGAAATATGTCAGGAAATCAGGTATTCCGACTTTACAAGGGGGATTCGGTTTTGATTTAGCTGTTAAAGGTTTCGAATTAAATACGACTTTCTCCTATAGCTTAGGAGGATATGCTTACGACGGTGTATATGCTACATTAATGTCTAACAATACACCTGGTAGTGGAAACTGGCATAATGACATTGAAAATCGTTGGCAAAAGCCGGGTGATATAACAGACGTGCCACGTTTAACTTCCGGATATGATGAATATACAAATGCATCTTCTACTCGGTTCATTACCAGTCGTTCTTATTTGAATTTATCCAATGTAAGATTATCCTACACATTCCCTAAAAAATGGATGAATAGAATGAACATTGGTTCCTTGTCGGTTTATGTTTCCGGTGACAACCTGATGTTCATTTCGGCTCGTAAGGGATTTGTCTCAATGGCAGGAAATACCGTCAGTACAGATCCTAATGAGGATTCCGGAGGCTCTGACAGAAGTCAGTATGCTCCATTGAGTACTATTATGGGAGGTATTAAGATTCAGTTCTAACAATAAAATCATTTGAATATGAGAAATGTAATATATAAAATAGCAGCTTGTTCTGCATTAGTAGCCTTGGTGCTTTCTGGCTGTAAAGAATCTTTTCTGGAGGAAGATCCAAATGGATATATTTCATCTGACCAGATAAAAGAAAATGCAGTGTGGAATCCTAATATCATGTTAGGTCAGGCATTAGGTACGTATTCCACAACATTTGCCTGGCAGACAGGCGGTACGACGAATCACGACGATTTCGGACAAAAATCCATTGATATTGCCACAGATTTAATGAGTGGGGATCTGGCAATGAGCGGAGAAACCTACGGCTGGTTTAGCGATGCAGCTAGATTGCAGTGTAATACTACCACAAAAAATAGAACCTACATGCTGTGGAGGTATTATTACCGCATCATCAAGGCCTGCAATGAAATATTTGACACTGTAGGAGGAGATGAAAGTGTACCGGCTAATGAGGATAACCAAAATTATTATGCACAAGCAAAAGCTTTGAGGGCTCATTCGTATTTCAATTTGGTGAATTTATATGCAAAACCTTACGATATTGATAAAAATGCTAAGGCCATACCTCTTTACCGTTCTCAAACCACAGCAGAGACATTAGGACTCTCCACAGTGGAGGAAGTGTATGAACGGGTTATTATCGACTTGAAGGAATCAATAAATATTTTGGAAGAGTTGGAATCAGCAGGTATTGGTCGTCCCAACGGCACTAAGGACCAAATCGACCAATGGACAGCTAAAGGAATACTTGCCTATGTTTATTTGACCAAAGGTGAATATGAGAATGCTGCTGCATTAACTTCTGATATTATCAATAACTCAGGATATCCTTTGATGAGTGAAACTGAAATTATCGAATCTGGATTCCGGAGTATCAATATCGGTTCATGGATGTGGGCATTTGATATTACCAAAGATAACACCGGAGGTTTGCCCACATTCTGGGGACAGGTAGATTATTTCACTTATAGCTACTGTTCTGCAGGTGATTATAAAATGATAGACCATAATCTGTATAATGAAATACCTGAAACAGATACTCGTAAACAGTGGTTTCATCCGTCTGTATTGATTAGCTGGTATAAATTTTATGATGCCGGAAGAAAAGCAATGGGAGACCGTACATGGACAAATGATATTGTTTACATGCGAGTTGAAGAGATGTACCTGATAAATGCTGAAGCCAATGCACGGGCAAATCATCTGCCCGAGGCAAAAGCAGCATTGAAGGCTCTATTAGAACAGCGGGATCAGGCCACGGCTGCAGAAGTGGACAATATGAATGCTGATCAATTACTGGAAAACATATACTACAACTGGCGTGTAGAAATGTGGGCCGAAGGACGAGGTTTACTTACCTTGAAACGTTTCCACAAATCAATGGTACGTGGTGACAACAACTACGCATTGACTGGTGAAACAATCTCATACGATGACTCCAGATTGATCTTTGAAATTCCAGAGCGTGAAGTAACGAATAATCCCAATTTGCAGAAATGATAAAGTGCCACATTAGATTGTGCAAATCAGATGAATAAAAGAGGGAGAGTATCTAAATTTAGAATACTCTCCTTTTTTAATATAACGAAATCTGGTTCTTGTTGTATAAAGAGGGCAACACAAATCATTGCAGATGCACTGACATATCAATCTTATTTAGACTGCTTCAATAACCATATTTCAAAGAATTTATCGTAAACCTTGTATTCTCCAAGTTCACAAGTAACAAAATCCTTGTCCAACAATCCTTTTATAGCTCCTTGTACTGAGCTGGCTGTCAATTTATAGGTTTTCAAGAATCTGGAAGAAGTTATTTCCCTTGCTTTTCCTTCTTTGCAAATGGCAAACAATACCTCCTTTTGTTTGGGAGGAAGTTGATAAAGAAGAGAGGAATAAGTAAAATTCAACTGAGACTAAATGTTTTCGATCGCTATGCTCACTTTGTCTGCCGTACAAATTTCACCTGTAGCTGTCATTGCATACAATGAGTTGGAGATGAATTGAATATACCATGTAATGCCCTCAAAACGTTCATATACGTTCTGAACAGTTTCTTCTGTAATGTCTTTATTGGCTATGAGGAAATGTTTCCTAATAAACTTTGTGTAAGTTCCTATGTCTATTGGATGTAATTCCATGATGGCTGTACTTTGATAGAAAGGGCGTGCTGGACTTGTGAATATTTCGCCCATCATATGCCGTTGGGAACCTGCATAAATAAATCTTGCATTTGCGCAATGCTGAATATGGGTACGCAATACAGCTTCAATATTTTTTCCGGATATTTGGCAATAGCTTGAAATTCGTCAATAGCCACCAGGCAGGGCTTGTCGGCCTTCTCCAAATAATAAAAAATTTCATCCAAAGTAATAGAAGGAGTTTTTATATCTCCCATCTCCAAATTCCAACCGGGATTTCCTGCAAAATCAAATGAAATTCCCGCCCGAAGCGATGATAAGCAACTTAAAAACAAATCCCACGCTTTTCTACCTCGTGGTTTCAGACCATTCATAATTCCTTTGCCAAGCTCAAAAACAAACTCTTGAAGATTCTTAGTCGCATATATATCAATCAAGAAAATATAATATTCCTTTTCGATATGTTTTTTGATGAAAACAATGTTCTATTAAGCCCGTCTTTCCTAAACGACGAGAAGATATTAAAGCTACATTGTTACCATTTGTGATATAACGGGTTAATGTTCCGGTTTCAGCTACACGGTCACAAAAATATTCAGCGGATATATATCCATTGGTTATGAAAGGGTATTCTTCTCCATAAAGTGAATGCTTTATACAAAAAAAATTATAATCTTATTATAATGCAAATATCACAATGCTTTTGTATCGATTCTCCAACTTTGTTTCATATAATCTGTCAGAGGAAATCTGTTGATTTACTCTTCTCATATTGGAAATTAAATTATAGATTTACAATCTTTCTTTATCCTCTGCCAACAAAAAGTTTCGCAGTGAAATCTGTTTAATTCCTTTGTAATTTCCCCCGCTTTGCATTTCATCCATTGTAACTACATATTTGGGGTAATTGTCTGCTATTTCCAAAAGATTGCCAAATTCTCGCCTAACAGTTGCATCATCGGGAAGCATATATGCTACTTGGATATAGACTTTATGGTCGTCCTTGGAAGCAATGAAATCAATTTCCTTATTGCCACTCTTTCCGACATATACTTCATATCCATATCTTAACAAATCAATGCATACTACATTTTCCATTAACTTGTTGATGTCTTTTCGAAAATCGAAATGCTGTATGGAATTATGTAATCCTAAATCTTCAAAATAATATTTCTCACCAATCTCAAAGATTTTCATCCCTTGGATTTCAGCTCGTTGAATTTTGTAAATAAAGAAACTATTGCACAGTGCCTTTAGATAGTTCAGAATTGTCTGCGTAGGAATGTTGACGTGTTGCGACTTTAAATATTTACTAATATTCTGGGCAGAAAAAAGAGAACCGGTATTATCTATCAGATAAGCTACGAGATTCTCCAAAAAAGATACATTCCGGATTGATTCACGGGCAACCACATCTTTTAGTAGGATAGTAGAGTAAACATTTCTCAAATACTCGAATATGACATTCTTGTCCATTGTTAGATTATGAATGTATGGCATACCTCCGAATGTAAGATAGAGTTTTAAACTTTCGGTGGAATCTTGACATTGATTGAAAGTTAAGAATTCCCCGTAGCTAAGTGAATGAATGGGAAATTCTATATATCTTCCTGCCAATTGAGTAGCAAGTTCACTGGACAGCATTTTAGCATTACTTCCGGTGCAATAGATATCGCATTTATTTTCGTTCAATAAACTCCGCAGACACAATTGGAATTCTTCAATCTCTTGGATTTCATCTACAAAAAGATAGTTATGATTATGCCCAGTAACCTTCTTTAAAACATATTGATAAAGATCCATGTAGTTCCTAATTTCCGTGAAGGCAAGTTGCTCTTTATCTACAAAAATGATATTGGCTTCCGGTATGTTTTTCTTTATGATATCTGATATCTGCAAAAGAATGTAGCTTTTACCTATCCTACGTTGGCCGGTTATTACTTTTATTATACTTTTATCAATAAACGGTTCAATTCTCCTTATGTATAAAGGGCGGGAGATATAATTTTTCATATTCAAACATGATTTAGTTTATATACAAAGATATAAAATATTTCAATTATAATTGAATCTTGCCGTATATATTATATATTCATCAATTATAAATAACATATGTAAAGCAAATATTTCTCAACAAAAAAATATTTTGGAACTTTTATGGATAAAATTTATCTTTCAAGATAAATTCCTCTATATAATCTATCGTTATTCTTGAATAAAAAACATTTATTGGGTTAATTAGTACATCACCAATTAAAAGAGTAGAATGAAATGTTACAATAACGCGCTCATTATCAGCTTTTAATTATTCAAAACGGTATGAAATGGGTACTTCGAGCCACTTACCTCCCTTTGCCATATACCTTTATAGATAATATACAATAGAATAAACTCTGTTCTATAGCAAACGTAAACAATTGTTTTTTAGCAATATACACTTATTGTAGTTCCGCGAAAACTCTGGTGATTTC
>NZ_OBMS01000048.1:0-6659 GCF_900217715.1 Bacteroides sp. AR29 | reverse complement strand
ACCAGAGTTTTCGCGGAACTACAATATGTGTATCTTGTTGGTAATAAAGGAGGTACAATAATTCAAGAAAGTTTCAAAAGGAAGTGTTCCCCTTTGGGAGATACTCTATACATGTTCACTATACATGACAATCTACTTATATGATACTATTTGTAATAGTAATGTGCTGATTTATAATAGTCTGATTCTGTACTAATATGTTATAATCATAACGTTAGGATTTCTTTTTTTTTAAGAATGAATGCTTATGTCAACATCTATCGTTTAGTTGTTTTTTGTCAATTATTTACTTGTATTGTTTGTTACATCCATGAAAACGTAAAGCATTATATAAAATATTATTGAAATTATAAAGGTTACATAGATACCATCTTACCCATTTATCCATTTTATGCATAGAACACTATGCAATTGTCCTTATTTTAAATGGAGATATCCGTTTGTTTATTCCAAATACAAAAGTAATTGAAGTAAAGAACTCTGTAACTGCGAAAAACTACTATTGGAAGTATGTCAAAAATGTAAACCTGCCCTTTTCGGATGGAAAAACGATTGTTCAGTCAAGGTTTAGTTCTTTAATTCCCCAAAGATTTATGTAGTAAACAATGTTTTTGGTTTCTTGTTTGGGATTATATTTTTCTGATGAGGAATACCTATTATGAGAAAATATAGTCTACATGAAATTACGTCGCTTGGGTGGAGATATTTTTATCATAATCAGGAAATGCAGAATATGCTTTTGTGACCCACTCTAGCTCTCATATCGTGCGGGCAATCCAGGTTTGCTGCTTATTGAAGAAAGGATACTCCTATTGTTTCAGTTCTTCTCCATAAAGTTTACGCAGCATGATACGTGCAGGTACACTTTTAATTTCTCCATTGGGCAAGCCTTGTATAATGCATTCATTGCGCAATGCTTTTTCTTCAAGCATACGGCGTTCGGCTAATGCCAAACCGAAATGTAACTTTTCGCTCAGTTCTTTTCTTTCATTCTCTGACATAACTTTGTATTTTATTAAATCGTTCAATATGATGTATATGCATCTCCATCCCCCGTCCGCCTTCAGCAACAATAATACGGGGTGTCTCGCTATTATCTGCCAATAGCCAATAGTCCACACAGGGCATATAAATATTGAAAAAGTTATTGATACCTGCTTGATAACGCCGAATCACAACCTCTTTGGGAATGTCGTGCCCACCATTACGTACACGTTGGGCTACACGCTGAATAGCCAAGTCGGGCGAACTCAACCAGAAATATATTAAATTGACTTTATATCCTTGCTCTTGCGCACGATGGACAAGGCGGGTGTAAGTTCTTGTGGCAAGTGTGGTTTCTATAGAAAAGTTTTGTTGATTTCTCAGCAATTCATTAATCCTTTGTAACATCAACCGTCCGGCTTCAATAGCCATACTTTCGGGATTGAAAGGAGATAATCCACGAGCTATTTCATCTGCATTAACAAACTCCTTGCATTCCAGAACATCCGGTAGCACAGTGTAAGATGCCGTAGTCTTACCAGCACCATTACAACCACTAATGATGTAGAGCTGTTTTTTAGAATCCATATTCATGCATTTATCTAATTGCAAACATACGACATTTTTATAAGATTATGGATAATTGATAGTTATTGTTTTTTAAAAGTTGATTGTTCCGCAGGTATGAGAAGTACAGGACTCTTTTGAGAACTCCACATTTCTCACATATCATCTATCCTTATTTTCTTCTTGATGAAATATCTGTTTACCAAAGTACGTTTTACGAATTGAGGTGGAGCAAAGTACTTGCCTTTCCCACTTGCGCTATATAGATAGCCCTCCCCTCTAGTGATCATTGATGAATACCAAATGGCAGGCAAATATCCTGAGAATAGTGTGGAAACGCTTTTATTGTTCTCCTCTAATAACAGAGGGAATGCTTTATAGCATCCCCTCTCTCAAAAAACACTTTATTTATAGAATAATTCCGGTAGAATTATTTTCCTCCAAGATTCAACTCATCGTTGTAATCAGTTTCATTCAAAGGTACATCCCATGTCCATTTGTTGACACCGGAGGCAGGAATGGTTTTTGCAACGGAAATGTGAGCATTACCACCTTCGGCAAAACTGTGACGGACTATGTCGCGGTTCCATCTCTTGTAGTCGCTCCATGCAAAACCTTCACCCCAGAGTTCCAATTCGCGATAGTCCATAATTTCATTCCAAAGAGCTTCGCCACTCTTGTCGCAAGTGTATTCAGGATTACGTCCGGAAGTGGCATTCAGTTCTACCAGTGCGGCACGAGCAGCAGTCTCGTCATTCAAGAAATAATTAGCCTCTGCCTCTACCAATACCATTTCCGATGAACGGATGAAAGGCAGGTAGCTGACGCCCGGAGTGTCGAATACATAAAACTTCAGTTGTCCCCCCAGATACATATAACCAGCCTGATAAGGAGCTTCCAGGCCACTGACCGCCATTTTCTGGCAATAGGCAGCTGCTTCTTCCCAAAGAGCATCTGCTTTTTTCTCATCATCTCCCATTCCAAGAATGCCGTAGCCTAAATCCATGGCTGAACCGTCATTGAAGTTATAGCCGGGGAATTTGTCTTCGGTTAGGAACAGTGCCTTACGAGCATCGTTGTTGGGAATGCGATTAATCAGTTCACGACCGATAGAGCCTGCACCGTTTGCCGCCCCTGCCGCATTGGCATAATATCCGTTGCATGCATACTGAGTACCATAACTCCAATACCAGTTATTCTCTTGTGCACTACCAAAGCTTCCGAAAATCCATTCACTGGTTGGATTACAGAACCCTGCATGATATTCTGCATTGCTCATGAGTGGGTAGTTCTGGCGAGCCAGCTTAGCTTCAGTCAATGCTTTGGTATAATCTTGCTTGGTAAGAGCGGCACGGGCGTAGATGGCATGTGCCACATTGATGTTCGGCATCCATACTTGTGAGGCATTACGGTCCATACCGCTTTGCTCAAACAGCATGATGGCTTCGTCCAAATCTTTATAAATCTGTGCATACGTTTCAGCTAATGTGGCATAACCTTGTCCACCGGTAGATTCGTCCAAACGAAGTACTATCCCCTGCGAAGCGCCATTGTTGGAATCTTGCCAGCGCCAGCAATAATAGTGTACCAGTTTTTCGAAAGCGTATGCACGAAAAGTCAGTGCAGATGCCTTGACAAAATTCCTTTCCGCTTCCGTACCTTCGGCATTGTCTATATTGGCAAGAATGGTGTTGGCATTACCTGCTATGGTATAATAGTAATACCATGCGTAAGCATCGTAAATGGAGTTAGTACGTGTGTGGAACTCTTGATTGAAGATAGGAGACCATCCGGATGCGTAATAATTGTAATTGTAATTTTCACTCGGGTAGCTTTCGTACTGAATCATTATGTTGTTCTCACCAGCAAATCCACCTCCAAAATAGGAGTGTTGTGTTGTCATGATTTTGGCGATACCGTTCAATGCCTTCATGGCATTGGCCGTGGTACCTACGGCATCGGTTGCTCCGGTTGAGTCAGTAGGTGCTGTATCCAGATAGTCACCAGCGCAAGAAGACACCAGCATCATACCTGCCAATAGGCTTCCTGCGAACAATTTATTGATAATCTTTTTCATTTCTAATACAAATTATATGGTTATACCTTTAGAATTTCACAGTCAGTCCGAAGTTATAAACACGGGCTGTCACATACGTATCGTCCGAACCTCCGTTGAAGGAATACTGCGGATTCAATCCTTTGCGTGAAGTCAATGTAAAAAGGTTCTCTACACCGGCAGTCAGCGAAAGGCCTTCTATACCTACACTTTTTAGCCAACGCTTGGGCAAGCTGTAGGAGAGATTCAGGTTCTTGAATACGAAGTAAGAAGAGCTTGTCAGCCAACGGTCACTGGTGGCATTCAGGTCGGACGATTTGTAAAAGTCGGCGCGCGGAGTTCCATTCGGATCAATGCGATTGGCAGAAGTTTCTGTCATTCCCGCAGGAACTTCTTTCCAAGAATTCAGGATGTCCTTGTGGTAAGCGCTGCCGGCAGCACCGGATTCAGACACACCCATCAAGCTGGCATAGCTACCATCGTATGTTTTACCGCCTAAAGAATAAGTAAACAGCATGTTCAAATCCCAGTTTTTCCAAGAAAGAGCTGAGCTGATAGAACCGTAAACCGTAGGAAGTGCGCTGCCGGCCCAGTCACGTTTGGCGTATGAAGTCGCGGTAGCATAGTCCGTACCGTTGATGGTAGTCAATGCACCGGCTTCTTGGGCGGCGGCTTTCTTGTCCGGATCCAGTGTATAGAGAGAAGTACCGGTCATCTGGTCCACACCTTCGAAGTGGTAAGTGTACCATTCGTAGATGGAGTGTCCTTCGGAGTAGTTTTGCATACCATGCAAGATGTCCTTTCCATCGGGCAGTTTCACGATTTTATTCTTCAGGAAAGTAGCGTCTGCGCCGATGTTCCATTTCCAGTCATTGTTGTTGATGACATCGACATTCAAAGAGATTTCCCAGCCACGGTTGGACACGGTACCGATATTCTTGTATTGCGTCAGGTTCATCGGGGCAGTATCATCGACCCAAGGATAAGAACCGGCAGAAAGCGGTAGGCGTACCTCAAACAGCAGGTCTTTGGAACGTTTGTCGAAATAGCCTATTTGGAAGTTCAGACGGTTGAACAGACGCCCCTCTACGGCAACATCCACCGTCTGTGTAGTTTCCCACTTGATGTCCGGTGCTGAAAGTGATTGTTTTACCAAAGCGGCTTCACCACCGTTCTTGTCAATGGTATAAAGAGCCATGTGACCATAAAGGCTTACGCCCATATTGTTACCGACTTCACCATAGGACGCGCGCAACTTCAAGGCATCCACCCAATCTACATCTTGCAAGAAAGCTTCTTGTTTCATGTTCCAGCTGGCACCAACAGAATAGAAGTTACCCCAGCGATTGTCCTTGTGGAAGCGTGAGGAACCATCACGACGGAACGAACCTTCTACGAAATAACGGTTGTCATAATTATACTTTACGCGTGCCAGATAAGACTCCGTCTTGTCCTCATCATCACTTCCGGAAAAATAAGAGTTGTTAAGGAAATTACCCATAGTAAGGTTTCCGTCTACAGCCATACCGGTGTTCATTCCGGAAGTGTACTTGCGCTCCCAACTATAGTTCTCGTGAGCCACCATAGCTTCCACGTTGTGTACCTGATTAAATTGATAGTTCCAGCTCAGAATTTCCTGCAAGGTTACAGTCTTGTATTGGTAGGCATAACTTGTCAAACGACCGCCATTCGTAGCACCGTCTCCAATTTCGGGATTGTCATATTTCTTATTGTTCGAAGTGCTGTTGTTCAGGTCACCTTTTACAGTTAATGAAAGTCCATACGGCAACGAGATGGTGGCAAAAGCTTGTCCGCCCAATACGTTGCGCACACTTTCCTGCTTATTATACAACATTTCGTAAGCGATGTTGCGGTTACTCAGATAAGATGAGGTGGTGTCATAAATTTTGTTACCATCGGCATCCAGTTGGTATGTACCGTCGGCATTGTGCATAAACAACGGATAGACCGGAGCCATATAACGAGTAATATAGAACGGATTGGCGTAATAGTTGCCACTGGCATTACTGTTATAGTCACGCTTGGTCCACGAGCCAGTCAGGTTCACGCCACCCTTGAACCACTTGTTAGGTGTATAAGTAGTGTTGATACGCCCGGAGAAACGTTCGTAACCTGTGGCTTTTACATATCCTTTCTCATTCAAGTAGCCTATGGAAGAATACACGTTGTATTTCTCTCCCGAAGTGGCGGCAGAAAGATTGTATTCCTGACGGTGTCCCGTGCGTTCGATGGCATTCTGCCAGTCCAAGTCGTCATAGCCAGCCAGGCGAGTGGCAATCAGTTTACCGTTATTGTCAAACAACTTATCACCAGCGGCATTGTAGATATTACGACCGATAGATTCACTAACCACGTGTCCCGTGGCATATGCGGCAGCATCGCTTGCCGACATGCCGGCATTGCTCATCATGGCATTCTTCTTGGCCATCCAGGTAGCTTCCATCCAGCGGTCTGCATCCAGACGGTCGTACTCGGGAATACCTCTGTTATACATACCTTGATTCATTTGCAGCGTAATACTCGGTTTGTGAGTGTTTCGTCCGCTCTTGGTTGTAATGATGACAACACCGTTGGCAGCACGGTTACCGTATAATGCAGCCGAAGCAGCATCTTTCAAGATGGACATGCTTTCAATATCATTAGAGTTTAGTTCGGCCATGTTTCCATCGAAAGGGACTCCGTCCACTACATACAGAGGATCTGAAGCACCTGAAACCAATGTACCAAAACCACGGATACGGATGCTGGGGGCAGAACCGGGTTCACCATATGTATTGTTCACTTGTACACCCGGTGCGGCACCTTCAAGTGCACCGGTTACGCTGGTTGTGATGCGCTTCTCTATTTTCTTATTGTCAACCACCGAGATAGAACCGGTCAACGATTCTTTTTTAGCAGTACCGTATGCCACTACCACAACCTCATCCAAAGCTTCTGCATTGCTTCTCATTGTCACCTTTACACTCGGCTTAATCGCCACTTCCTGCGTCTGCATACCAATATAAGAAATCACCAAAGTTTTCGCGGAACT
>NZ_OBMS01000053.1:0-3513 GCF_900217715.1 Bacteroides sp. AR29 | reverse complement strand
CCTTTCGCAGTTACTATGCCACACGGCTATATCAGTATCTTTTAGCTGATATTGGGGCTAAATGGGGCAAAATTTATGAATGGAACTTCACTTGTGAACAGCTTCGAGACCTATTTCAGCCATATGTCAAAGACGATAAAGGGAATGTCATAAAGGAACTCTACCCACGAAATTATGACCTTGTTCGGTTTACTATTAAGCCTGCTCTTGAAGAACTAGGAGCGTCAGACTTTGCCTATGTGTGGGATTATGAGGAACATAGAGCCAAAACTAGGGGCAGACCACTGCAAAGCGTTTCGTTCAAGGCTATTCTCTTTGAGAACAAGGAGAAGAAAGACTTTTATCTCAAACGAGTTAAGCCGTTCGCGGCTCAATACAATGCAGAACGTTCAGCTGCGATCGCTACGCAGGAGCCTGCCGGCGCTGACAAAAAAGAAGAATATGAGCAGATAGCTTTCACAGGCTGTGAGGGCATGACCGAGCCGATTGACAAGGAGTGATAAACATGGACGAAAGAAAAGCAAGGGTATACGAACTGTGCGAGGGATTGTATTCTATCATGTGCGATGCCGTGAAGCCACACGATAAGGAACGCTGGATAGAAACGGTCTGGGGGAATGTCAAGGACAAGTCCCAGAAAGAATTTGATACGTTCGTTGAAATGACACAGGGTATTATCGACTACAAGGACGAGGACGATATTCCCGACTAAGGGGGTGCAGGGGGAACACCCTGCCGCTGTTGTAATTTTGATGCCGTAGGTGTCGAAATTACTACAGCGTTATTACTTTTGTCAAAAGTAACTTGACAGAACCGCCCACTTTGTGCTATGATATGGTAAAATCAGATTTACCAATCGAGCATGAAAGGGGCGGTTCTTCGTATGCCTAAGACAATCAGTTTTCACAACGGTTCTGCATGGAGCAGAGGACACAATATCCGTGACGAGAGATACACCAACAAACAGGAGCACATTGACCCGACACTCACAGTCAACAATGTGACCTTGCGTGATGTTCCAGTGCGGCAAGCCTATGATGAGATATTCAGCTCGGCTGTGGCTGAGTACAACGAGAAGCAGAAAAGAGCAGACCGCCGCATTGACAGCTACTATGACAAAATCAAGGCTGACAAAAAGAAAAATCCTGTGTATGAGGTCATCGTGCAGATAGGTGACAAGTCTGACACTGGCAACTCTGCCGTTGCAGAGCGGCAAGCCCTTGAACGGTTCGCCCAGGAGTGGGAACAGCGCAATCCGAACTTGCGGCTCATAGGTGCATATATCCATGCTGATGAGCCTGACGGTACGGTTCACGCTCACCTCGATTACATACCCGTTGCGGAGTGTTCGAGGGGTATGCGTATACAAAACAGCCTTGACAGGGCATTACAGCAACAAGGCTTCAATAGTGAGAACATACATAAGACCGCACAGATAGCATGGCAAGACCGTGAGCGAGAAGCCCTCTGCGCTATCTGTCGGGAACTCAACATAGACGTTCAGCGCAATCAAGGCATAGGCAAAGGACGGAAATATCTAACTCCGCAGGAGTACAAGAGGGCGGCTCGGGAGCGGGAAGAAAAAATACAAGCGCAGCTGAAACCTCTCCAGAACGAACTGGAGGGCTATCAGAGGCTTTCTGTTTCCGTTAAGGGTTCTACACTCCAAAAGAAAAAAATCCCGTTCACGAAGCGTGTGAGCGTGTCTGAGAGCGAATTAGAACGAGTTGAGGAACAAGCGAGGGCTTACATAGTCAATCGTGATGAAATTGACAACGTAAGAGAGAACCAAGAGAAGAACCAAGCACAGGAGAACAGGTTGTACTCGCTATCCAAGGAACTCGACATTCAGAGTAATCGACTTGACGAACGTGAAAAGCGGCTCGATCGGAAACAACAAGAAGTCAACGAGATGTATGAACAGCAAAGAACCGTAAATGAGCAACTGAAAGAAGCCAAGGAAAGCTTGTTCAACTACAAAATAAGCTTTCGTGAGCATTTAGATGAAATAGGCGAACTCAGAATGAAGCTGAAACAAACAGAAGAACAGGCAAAAAAAGACCTTGCAGAAACGCAGAAACAGCTTAGAGAAGCATATACAAGCCTTAAAGACGTTGCACAGGCAATAGCTATGCTGGTAAATGACGATACAGGAACATACAAGGCTGACCTTTCATCCGAACAATGGCGGCTCGTGAACGCAGTACGGCGATATTGTTATTTTGCTCTCGAGGACGCAAAGTTCAATGATTTAGCTGAGGAATCGAAATCCTATCGCGGTATCAGCAAAGAGATACGGCATAACATGGAAATTATAAGAGCCAAAGAGCAACAGCACGAACAGTCTTATGACCGCAGTCACTATGACCGAGGTGGAATGAGCCGCTGATAAACGCAGTTCTAACCATTGGAAAAGCCCCTTGTTGGGCTTTTTCTTTTTGTCAGATAAGATCCTCACGCACGTTTTCTCTTCTCTCGGAGAAAAGAAAATAAGACTTTTTGTTGGTGAGAAAAGAAAACACAAGTGAGGGTGAATTGAAGTGTTGGAACTGTTGTAAGCCGTTAGGCTTTCAACGGTTTCAATGCTTCAAGAGGGCGTAGCCCTTAACCTCGCGCGCGCGCGCGTATACTTAGACAAACATACTTAGACATATATACTTAGACATAATAATTAGGGCGAAAAAAAAGCCCGAAATCCTTATGGTTTGGGGCTTGTTTAAACGAGATTTTGTTGGTGTTTAAACGAGATTTTGTTGGTCAAATTGGCTTGTTTAAACGAGATTTTGTTGGTGTTTAAACGAGATTTTGTTGGTTGAGGGGGCTGTTTTTTAAGACTTTTTGTTGGTGTTTAAACGACTTTTTGTTGGTCAAAGAATGAAAGTTGTTTAAACGAGATTTTGTTGGTCGGTCGTTTTAAACGAGTACTTGACAAAATCTCGTTTAAATGTTATAATACGACATGAGGGGGGCTGTTATATGGCAGACAAAAATTATTCGTTGCAATATGACCCAACATACCGTGTCGCAACCGCCAATGACTTAAT
The DNA here is from genome assembly GCF_900217715.1 of Bacteroides sp. AR29. Lineage (NCBI taxonomy): Bacteria > Pseudomonadati > Bacteroidota > Bacteroidia > Bacteroidales > Bacteroidaceae > Bacteroides > Bacteroides sp. AR29. Next base: position 469 of record NZ_OBMS01000053.1, on the reverse strand, counting down.
CAAAGGCAGACAGAAAATGTCTTTGCGAGAAGCGCAACTGCTATTCATAGCTATTGCTCAGGTTGTACATGATGATAAAGACTTTAAGACCTATACCACAACTGTTCCAGAACTTGCGACTTTCATGGAAATTGATGAAAATAGTTTGTATCGTGACCTTGAAGGTATTTGTACAAGCCTATGCAGTCAAGTTGTAAAGATACAAGTGGGCGGAGAAAACGCTAAAAAGGGTAAGAAATGGAAAATTTTCCACTGGGTAAGTAGTGCTATGTATGATAACGGAAAACTGACATTGCGATTATCAGACGATATAAAGCCGTATTTGCTTGAACTTGAAGCTCATTATGCTCAACCATTTCTCGGTACTTTGATGACCTTTCGCAGTTACTATGCCACACGGCTATATCAGTATCTTTTAGCTGATATTGGGGCTAAATGGGGCAAAATTTATGAATGGAACTTCACTTGT
>NZ_OBMS01000049.1:0-6594 GCF_900217715.1 Bacteroides sp. AR29 | reverse complement strand
CTGGATGCGAGCGGAAGGCATGGCGGCCAACTCCTTTATCGGTATACCACACTCTTGAAACAGGCGCACATATCTGCGCACCGTGTTGCGGGAAAGCTCAAAGCTCCTGCTTATCTGCTTTATCCCCATCCCCAATGCGTAACATTGGAGGATGTTTGCTATCTTTGTTGTCATAGTAGAAATGATTTTATCCCACCGGTCAAGACGGGAATCAAATCTACGAAAAATCCCCTGCCGGGCATTGCCAAGCAGGGGTATTTTTATATTGGAATCAAGGGGGTAGGATTATTTTAGCACAAGGGGGCAGAATCGCTTGGTTTTAGGGGGCAGCTTACACTGGATTTTCCAGCAGGTTAATGCTGGAGATAGCCTATTTATAAAAGGCTCATTTATACAGCCTCATCTGGTTACACAATGGAATGATATCCGTTGGCAAGAAGAATTCAAGACTTTGAAGGAGGCTGGTTTGGAGTTCTTGATTTTTATGCATACGGTCCATACTTCTAAAGAAGGAAAAACGGAAGCGGTGTATCCTTCAAAACTTCCAGACATAAAAAGCGGAAGTGATGATTTGCTGGAGAACTGCTTACGTAATGCAAAACGAGCTGGATTTAAGGTTTTTGTAGGATTAAATTTTAATGAAGGCTGGTGGGATGTCGATTCTCTTACTCCAAAATGGATAATGGGACAGATGGAACTAGGGAATAAAGTTGCAGAAGAACTGATAAATTGCTATAAAGAAAGGTATTCTGATACGATGTATGGCTGGTATTGGGTTTGGGAGGTTGTCAATTCTTGTTGTAAAAAGCAATTTTATCTGGATTGTCTGATAGATGCACTTAATGTGAATTTGGATTTTCTTCATCAACATACGGAAGATATGCCTTTCTTGCTGTCTCCTTTCATGAATAGTGAGGCAGGCACCCCTGAAGAGTGTTCCCGTATGTGGCAGTATATATTATCAAAGGCCCATTTTAAGGACGGAGATATTTTTGCTCCTCAAGATTGTGTCGGAGCAGGTTGGCTTACCATTGATGTGGTAGCAGAATGGTTTAAGAGTTTGTCAAAGGCTATACCTTCTTTCCCTAAAATCCATTTTTGGGCAAATATCGAGATGTTCGACCAACGTTTCTGGACAGTTGCACCTTTGGGTCGTTTAAAGCTTCAGATGGATTTGCTGCGTCCCTATGTCTCCGGATTTATTTCATTTGCCTACAGCCACTATTATAGCCCTGCTTTGAAGAACCCCTTAATACATAATTCATATGTGGAATATGTACAGAAAGGGACTCTGCCTATTTGTGAATCTCCTTTGCCAGTCTCGAATTTAAGGATATATACTGATGAAAATAAAGATGAAGTGATTCTTGAATGGAAACCGGCGAAAGAAAAGAAGGGAGTGATGGGATATCATGTATATAGAGATGACGTTTTAATAGGTAATGTACAATATGACCATAACAATGTATGCAGATATAAATGGAATATTCAAGGGAAGCTTGGTACATATTCCGTAACTTCTTATGATATTTGTGGAACTGAATCAGAAAAGATAGCATTGTCTTTAGTTAAATGACATTTTATAGTATGAAGAAATATATACAATATTTGTTTTTTATAATTGTTCTGGGAGTCCATACCTGTGATTCTTTCGGAAAGGACATTTATGGAAAGGTTTTGTGTGAAGGCAAAGGATTGCCAGGAGTAGTTGTTACAGACGGCATTGATTGTACTTTGACCGATGGGCAGGGAGATTATATGCTTGAGAAGAAAAGAGATACCCGTTTTATCTATTTGACTGTTCCTGCTGGTTTTGTACCTGCTGCGGAACGGACCATTCCTTTATTTTTTCAAAAAGTGGATGTTTCCCGTAGCGAGTATAATTTTGAGCTAAAAAGAAACACCCGGAATGACGAGAAGCATTTGTTTTTGGTACAAGCGGATGTACAAATGACTTCTGAAAGGGATGTGAAGGCATATCCTCGTTTTTTGCAGGATATGCATCAGTTTGTCGAACCTTATTCAAAGGAGTGGGACGTTTTTGGAATAGATTGTGGTGATATTGTCGGTGATACTCCTTCGCTATATCCGTCCTACATCGATACGGTTGCTTCTTTAGGTTTTCCTGTTTATCGTACCATCGGTAATCATGATATGACTTATGGCGGACGTACTTTTGAATATTCATATCAGACTTTTGAAAATTATTTTGGTCCAACCTACTATTCTTTCAATAAAGGTAAAGCGCATTATATTGTGTTGAACAATAATTTTTATGTAAATCGCGATTATCAATATATAGGTTATATCAATGAACGTACTTTTGCATGGATGGAGCAAGACCTGAAATATGTACCCGAAGGGAGCCTTGTGTTTGTCATTGTCCATATCCCCACAAGCCTTACTCCGGAATTGAAGTGGAATACTTTGATACAAGATGAGACGAGCAATGCTTCCGGACTGTACGACCTGTTGAAAGGATATAATGCTCATATTATTTCCGGACATACGCATTTCAACTGGAATGTCTGTTTTAATGATAGTTTGATGGAGCATAATACGGCTGCCGTATGTGGTATCTGGTGGAAAGCTGATATTTGCATGGATGGCACTCCGGTCGGTTATGGGGTTTACGAGGTAGATGGGACGGATGTGAAATGGCGTTATAAGAGTGCCGGCTATCCTGATGATTATCAGTTTCGTACTTATCCCATAGGAAGTTGTGATGATTATCCGTTGGATATTATTGCCAATGTTTGGAACTGGGATTATTTGTGGAAGGTAGAGTGGTATGAGGATGGCAAGAGGAGGGGGGAAATGAGCCGTTTTACCGGATACGATCCTGAGGCTAAAGCTATTTGTGCGGACAAGGAGAGAGTTGAATACGACTGGATTAGTCCGGTAAAGACGGAGCATCTCTTCCGGGCTACTCCTAAAAAAGCCGGAGCACATATTGAAGTCCGGGTGACCGACCGCTTTGGTAGAGTTTATAAACAACGTGTCCAGTGATTCGTTGGAAATGATTTTTTTATGAGATATTGTCATTTATGGATACTTGTTTTCTGTGCAAGCTTGTGTGGTTTACCGGGGGCGAATGCGCAAAATACAAGCTGGACAGTTAAAGGAAGTGATGCTGCCGTACGATATGTAGGGCGTACCCAAGTGCAAGAAGATGGTTCAGTGACTTTTGACTGGGTAGGAACTTATCTGGAGACTCGTTTTGCGGGAGGAAAACTCTCTATAAGGTTATCCGAGACGGGGACGAGCTATTACAATGTTTTTGTCGACGGCAAACTGCATACGGTAGTGAAAGCTTGTGGCACAGATACTGTGATTGACTTCGTTTCTGGAGTAAGTCGTAGACTCCATAGCCTGCGCATACAGAAACGCACGGAGGGTGAATTCGGAAAGACCACTCTCTATCAGTTTCATTTGGCAGCTTCGGGCTATTTGCAGGAGGAGCCTGAAGTCCGGACCCGTCACATCGAGTTTGTAGGAAACTCTCTGACGTGTGGCTATGGTGCGGAGGGGAAAGACCGGAATGAACCGTTCAGATTGGAGACGGAAAACTGTAATCTTTCTTTCTCTACTATAATAGCACGTTATTTTGATGCAGATTACAGTCTGATTGCACATTCTGGCCGGGGGGCTGTCCGTAATTATGGTGATTCGGTACGTGTTTCGGCTATTACGATGAAGGATAAGATGCTCCAAACTTTTGACGAAGGTTCTGCTGAACAATGGAATTTCAAAGCATATCGTCCGGATTTGGTAGTCATTAATTTGGGAACTAACGATTTTTCTCTTGAACCGCAGCCGTATAGGAGTGAGTTTGTAAAGGCCTATACACAGATATTAAAACAATTACGCCAGCATTATGGGCAGATTCCCATTCTTTGTATCTATTGTTGCACTGTTCCTGCTCCAGTTTATACTTTCTACGAAGAGGCTGTTTCCGGGATGAATGATAGGAACATTTATTTGTTGAAACTAAAGGAAGGACTCTTCAATGAAGTGTTGGACTATGGAGCTGTCTGGCATCCCAATTATAGTGGGCAGCGTAAGATGGCTATGAATATCATTCCGTTTATTTCTACAGTCATGGGCTGGGAGCTACCGGAAAAGAAGGTTGAGTAGTATAATAATTTATTTTGATACAGCTTATGTTTATAAAGAGATTACTGATATTGTTTGCTGCATGTGAATTTGCAGTATATGTTCATGGTGAAGGGACGGCATCCTATTCGGTGGTCCCTCTGCCGCAAGAGATTAAGTTGAGTCAGGACAATCCCTTCCGGCTGGACGATAAGGTGGTTGTGGTCTATCCGGAAAGTAATCCGCAGCTAAGACGTAATGCGGAATTCTTGTCCGAATATATCGGGCAGTCTGTTGGCTTCGTACTGCCGGTAAAAGCAATGGCTGGAGGTGAGAAAGTGGAAAATGCTATTGTATTGGCATTGACCCCGCAGATAAGTAATAAGGAAGGCTATCAACTCTCTGTTTCGTCAAAAGGTATTCTGATAGAGGGGCAGACTGAAAAAGGTGTGTTTTATGGTATTCAGACTTTGAGGAAATCCATTCCTATAGGAATCGGTGAAAAGATGGCTCTGATGCCTACCGGTATCGTGAAAGACGAACCTCGTTTTGTGTATCGTGGTATGCATCTTGATGTGGCGCGCCATTTCTTCACTGTGGAGTTTGTCAAAAAGTATATAGATTTATTGGCATTGCACAATATGAATACTTTTCATTGGCATCTGACCGATGATCAGGGATGGCGTATTGAGATTAAGAAATATCCGAAACTTGTGGAAGTAGGGTCTGTCCGCAACCGTACTGTAATCGGTTATCTGGGAAGTGGTGAATACGATAATACGAGTTATGGTGGCTACTATACACAGGAACAAATAAAAGAAGTGGTCCGGTATGCTGAAGAACGCTATATAAATATCATTCCTGAGGTAGATTTACCCGGACACATGTTGGCGGCTTTGGCGGCTTATCCCGAGTTGGGGTGTACGGGAGGCCCTTATGAAGTATGTCCTGATTGGGGTGTTTTTGAGGATGTACTTTGCATAGGAAATGAGAAAACCATGCAGTTTCTGGAAGATGTGATGACCGAATTAATAGAAATATTCCCTTTCAAATACATTCACATTGGTGGAGACGAGGCTCCTCGTATACGTTGGAAAGAATGTCCTAAATGTCAGAGGCGTATCATTGCCGAAGGACTGAAAGCTGATGAAAAGCATAGTGCAGAGGACCGTCTGCAGAGTTACTGCATGCAGCGCATTGAAAAATTCTTGAATGCCCGTGGAAAGCAGATTATCGGTTGGGATGAGATTTTGGAGGGTGATGTGGCTCCTAATGCCACGGTTATGTCTTGGCGGAGCTCTGCCGGAGGAATTAAGGCAGCTAAAATGGGGCATAACGTAGTCATGGCTCCCAATACACATTGCTATTTTGACTTCTATCAGACCGGTGATACCGAAAACGAACCGTTGTCTATCGGTGGTTGCCTGACGGTTGAAAAAGTATATAGTCTTGAACCGACGGAGGCGCTCACGGCAGAGCAGGCTGAACATATACTCGGCGTACAAGCCAACCTTTGGACGGAATACATTTCATCTGCCGCACATGCGGAATATATGGTGCTGCCCCGTATGGCAGCATTGGCAGAAGTTCAGTGGACAAAACCAGAGAAGAAAGACTATGGTGATTTTACAAAACGGATTGTAAATTTGCTGGCTTTGTATCAAAGAAACGGGTGGAATTATGCCAAACATCTTTATGACATCAAGGCTGATTTCACACCGGATATTGAAAAAAAGGCCATGACAGTCACTTTAAGCACTATAGACAATGCTCCTATTTACTATACATTGGATGGAAAAGAACCATCAAAAACTTCAAGAAGGTATACTGTTCCCGTCTCGATTGACTCTTCTGCTGATTTTCGTGCTACAGTTATCCGTTCGGATAGTAAAAACAGCTGCATAAGGAAGACTATTTCCTTTAATAAAGCCACATTGCTTCCTGTTACATTGACGCAGGTGCAGCCGGCTCCCGATTACACTTTCGGAGGAGCTGCCACATTGGTGGACGGAATGGCGGGGAATGATAATTTCTCTACCGGTGCCTGGTTAGGCTTTTTAGGAGAAGATGTGACTGTACTTATTGACTTGAAGCAGCAGACTGAAATTAGCCGGTTAAGTATAAATGCCATGACCTATATGGATGCATGGATTATGGGCCCCGTTGGATTACAAGTCTTTATTTCGGATGACAATGAGCAGTTTGTGAATGTGGCAGATGAGGCATTTCCGGCAGAAGCGGATGTGAAGAAAAGGTGCATCGAAAAATATGACGTCACATTTGCACCTGTAAATGCACGTTATGTAAAGCTGGTAGTCAAGGGGAGTATGGCTTTGCCCAAGGGGCATGTAGGTGAAGGTAAAATGCCTTATTTGTTTATGGATGAGATTCAAATTGATTAGAAATATCACTACTGTCCCGTAAAAGTGGATAAATAGTTCTTTGAAATTATTGAAATATAGTCAATTACACGGTTTTTTGAAATGAAACGGACTTGAT
>NZ_OBMS01000050.1:0-5463 GCF_900217715.1 Bacteroides sp. AR29 | reverse complement strand
AGTTTTCGCGGAACTACATTATGTCTATATTGTTGATAATAAGCAATATAAAATAAACAAAAAGAGCTCCTGAAATAAAGTATTCCTCTAGAGAAGATACTCTATACATATCCACTGTAAATGACAATCTACTTATATGATACTATTTGTAATGGTAATATCCTGATTTGAAGGTGTTTAATTCTGTACTGATGTGCTATAATCATAACGTTAGGATCTTTTTTCTCAAAAACTAGAAGGGCTTTGTCAATATCTATCATTTAGTTGCTTTTTGTCAATTATTTACTCGTGTTGTTTATTCCATCTATGAGAATGTAAACCCTTATGTAAAATACTATTGAATTTATAATGGTTACATAAATACTATCCTACCTATTTATCCATTTTATACATAGAACACCATGTAATTGTCTCTATCTTATAAATGGAGATTATTCCAAATACAAAGTAATTGGAGTAAAGAATTCTATAGCTATGAAAAACTACTGTTTGGAGCATGTCAAAAACGTAATGAGGAAGTCTTCTTGTAAGAGAATATAGTCTACATAGAATAACGAAGACTGAGTGGATATATTTTTATAATTCAGGGGAATAAAGAATGTACTTTTGTAATCCGCGCTGACTCCCGTGTCGTGCAGACAATTCAGGTTTGCTGTTTATTGAAGAGAGGATATTTTTATCGTTTCAGCTCTTCTCCATAAAGTCTATGCAGTATGATACGTGCCGGTATACTTTTAATCTCTCCATTGGCATCACTTTGGAAGACGAGGAAGAAATAACCGTTAATCCCCGGCAGCAGATTTCTATACGTCCTATTTGGAAATGATTGTTGCAGAAATAAAGTGGAAAAGATAGAATAACAAAAGCCGCTTACTTCACAGTGAACGGCTTTTAAAACACTTTATTTAGAAAACACCCTATCAAATAGAGATGTTTTGAAAGTTCATAAATCAGATATACTCCTTCTTACAGACTTATTTATAAGCAGGATTCTGATCATTATTTGTCAGTTCTCCATTAGCATCAATCTCTGCTTGCGGAATAGGTAATTCAAATCTATCAGAGCCAGCAGGAAGGTCTAATTGACTAGTCCACAAATCGTGTCCGTCAACTCCAGTTCTTGTCAATGCCAAACCTCTACGTTTCATGTCGAATAGGCGATGTCCCTCTGCAAATAATTCACGCCTTCTTTCTTGTTGTATCTCATCTGCTAAACCGGCATCCGTTCCACTATATTTATCCAATCCACGAGCTATCCGAACAACATTTAATGCTTCTTTAGCCACATCATAATGCTGTTTGTCAGCAGCTAATTCAGCAATAATAAGATACATCTCAGAACCACGCAGCATATTGAAAGAGCCTTGTCCCATTTCATTGTTACGACTATGAATCTTTGTTGTCAAGTATCCTGTTTCACTGATATAATCGTTTGTTTCAGAATCTTTCGGGAACTGAGTTTTGCGTATATCTTTATCTTCCATTAGATTAATCAAAGCCTTTGAAACTCGTAATGAGCTATAACCAATAACAGCATCTTCATAATCATCTCCACACAAATACCAGAAAGAGGGTAATGAAAGATAGAATTGATTATCATCAGTTGGACATTCGAAAGCCCAAAGTGTTTCTGAGTTAACTTCACAGAAATCAGCTGTGTAAACTGCCGTATTCATCAAATTAACACCTTTCAATGCAGCATTGGCATGTTTGATGCCATTTGTTTCATCACCTAAATCCAAATACAAACGTGCAAGAATTCCATGAGCAGCATTCGCACCGATATATGCCTTGGATGAAGAAGAATGCTGGTCCAACAATCCACATGCTTTTTCCATGTCAACGACAAGTTGATTATAAACATCTTTTACCGTAGCACGAGGAAGGTCTTCTGTTCCAGAAGAAATACGTAAAATTATGCTCGGATTATCCGGGTACTTGTTCACAGGTTTGGCATACATTCTTACTAAGAAATGATAAGTATAAGCTCTTAGAGATAGCGCTTCACCTTCAATTCTGTTACGCTCTGCACTTTCTGCCAGGTTTCCGATATTATCCAAAATGGCATTCGTATTATCTATGATACTGTAACATCCCTTCCACGGGTCATCAGTATAGGTACTTCCTGGAGAAACTGTATATTGATAAGGAGACACAAAACGTCCATAATTGTAGTTGGGGTCAGGTGTCACCAATGCGTCATCTCCCATAATGTCAGGCAAGAAGAAAATATATTGGTTGGTCATATGAGCCAACCAGCCATTGGTCAACCAGTCATAAGCACCGGTCAACACTTGCTGCGCACCGTCTATCGTAGTAAAGGTGTTAGAATCGGACATTTGGTCCGAAGAAGTAGTATCCAAAAAATCATCACCGCAATTTGCTAAGCTAAGACCTATTGCAAGTGCTATTATAGTTTGCTTTATTCTATTCATCGTAATCTCAATTTTAAATTAGAAACCAACATTTATACCAAATAAGATTGTACGAGGCAATGGAACCGTACCTGCACCGTCCAATACTCCGGTTACACCTCCCAATTCCACATCGTAACCTTTGAAACTACCATCCAAGTTCCATACACAGATATTCTCCAGACTTCCAAAGAAACGTACTGTCTCCAACTGTATCTTCTGTGTCCATTTTTTTGGTAGAGTATAACCTAAGTTGATATTTTTAAATTTAATGAAATCTGCATCGTGCAAATAGCGGCTTGATGTAGAATGAGAACTTGAAGTGTTATTGGGCAAGAATGCAGGATTCGGAGCGTTTGGATTCTCTTTTGTCCAATAATTCGCTTGATCTTTGATGGCTTGATAACCGTTGTTGTTACCATCATTCAGCAAATTGGCTTCGTACGCATCATATATCTTTCCTCCAAAACTATAAGTAAAGAGGAATGAAAGGTCTAATCCTTTAAATGTAAATGTGTTATTCAAACCTCCAAATACATTGGGAAGTGCAGAACCAAGTTTGTATTTGTCTGCAGTAGAGTAAGTTGAAGTGGTAGTTCTTTCACCTGTCGGATTACCTTTATCATCTTTTACGTCTTTATACCAAAGTGGAGCACCGGTTTCTTTATCTACTCCGGCCCATTCTTGCATGTAAAATTCATAAAGGCTGTAGCCTACCGTACGAACTTTTGTACCAACAACTTCCTGTTCTTCGGGATAAGAAGTGATTTCATTCTTGTTAAAAGAGATATTGAAGTCGGTTCCCCAATTAAAGTCTCCGGCTTGAATATTCAGGGAATGCAAATCTACTTCTATACCAGAGTTACGCATACCACCCAAATTAGACATAATTATGTCCAACCCCGTAGAACCGGCTAAAGGTTTTTCCAATAACAGTTCATCAGAGTTTTTGATATAATAGTCAATGGATCCATGCAGGCGACTGTTAAGTACTGCAAAATCCAATCCCACATTGAAGTTTTTGGATTTTTCCCATGACAAATCAGGATTTGCTAATTGAGAATGTCTGAAGCCAGACTCTCCGTTATAATTGGCTCCACCTTCATAGAAAGCTTGGTAACCATATAAGTAATCAGATGTTTTGTTACCTGAAGTACCATAGCTGGCACGTAGTTTCAAGTCATCGATCCAGGTAATATATTTCATGAAGTTTTCTTCGCTGACGCGCCAATTTAATCCGACACTCCAAAATGTACCATAACGATGTCCCGGTGCAAAACGTGAAGAACCATCGGAGCGAATACTGAATGAGGCAAAATATTTATTCTGATAATCATAATTTAATCGACCAAAATAAGAAAGCATGCGCTCTTTATCTGTTACAGAACCTACTTCTTGCGGAGTAGCAGCTACATTCAGCTCTGTCAAACCACCAATCGGAAATTTTGTTCCTTGTGCATAAGTGCGCTTGTACTCTTTATTATAGATTTCATAACCAGCCAATACCGAGAAGTGATGGTCTTCCTTTATGTTGAAATTATAATTTAATGTACTGGTCAATCCAAAAGTGTTGTTCCAAATGGCATATTTGTACAAGCGTCCTTGTGCAGCTTTACCATTACCATGCTCCGCATTATACCATTGCGTTTCATCCAAATTAATATAATCATATGAAAGACTTGTTTTCCAATGAACTCCATAAAAGTTGAAATCCACGTAGGGATTTACCAAAACACGGTATGTGTTAGTTGCATATTTGTCAGTTTGTGCAAATGATATAACATTCATATCCTGAAATATGGGATTCTTGAAGTTATAAAGAGGTTTGCCATTCTCATCATATTGCATTTGGAAATTTTCATCCAAATCATATACTGGAACAGCATTGGGTAGGAAAATACCATTAGTCAAAGGACTAGCACCACCACCTCCACCTACAGGAGTGTTTTGTTTTGCCAAAGAGAAAGTGGAATTGATACCCATACTGAACCAAGGTTTAATTTCCGTTGAGACATTTGCACGACCTGAATATCGTTCAAAATCCGAACCAATCACAATACCCTCTTGATTCATATATCCCATAGAAATGAAGTATTTTGATTTCTCGTTTCCTCCATTTACACTGATATCGTATTCTTGTGACATCCCGGTTCTGAAGACTTCATCCAACCAATCGGTATCAATCATCAATTGAGCGCCAGATGTCAAGTCGCCAGAAGCATCCAGAGGGTTAGCAACATTATATGGATTTCGCCCATACATGCTTTGTGTGGATTTGTTGGCTGCAGCAGAAGCTTCTTCTGAGGACATGCCTTTAGCAATATTATTATTATAGAAGCCTCCATAATACAGAGCATAATGTTCGGAGGCATTCATCAAATTATAACCACCAGAAGGGAGTTTGGAAGATGACATTTGAGCTTTAAAGCTAACCTTGGCTTGTCCTTTTTTACCCTGCTTCGTTGTAATCAGAATAACACCATTGGCCGCACGTGATCCGTACAGAGAAGCAGCAGAAGCATCTTTTAAGATGGTAATAGACTCAATATCATTCGGATTTAAGTTTGAAAGTGGATTTGCACTTGTCCCATATTTACTGGTATTTGCAACTTCACTTAAGTTTGCAGCTTCAATAGCAACTCCATCTATAACATAAAGTGGGGTACTTGAGGCAGACATAGACCCGATACCACGAATACGTACCTGTGTAGACGAACCCGGTTGACCGGAGACACTTGCGATCTGCAGCCCAGGAGACAATCCTTGTAATGCTTTTTCAAATGAAGTAACTGGAAGCTTTTCCATATCACTGGATTTGATAGTAGCAACAGAACCTGTTAGTGAGTTCTTCTTTGCAGTACCATAAGCTATGACTGTTACTTCATCAAGAATTTCACTGTCGGACTTTAAGATGACTCTTAAAGAAGGTGCGACAGCCACCTCTTGCGTTTGCATACCAACATACGAAATTAGCAGAGTTTTCGCGGAACTACAACACTCTTATTTTATTAATAATCAAGCGATTATACCATGTGATAGAAATCACTAT
>NZ_OBMS01000051.1:0-4899 GCF_900217715.1 Bacteroides sp. AR29 | reverse complement strand
TTCCGTTACTTCGCAGGTAATGAAATCCTGTTAATTCCGTTAATAATCAAGGAATAAGGAGAAAATAGGTGGGTTTTGTCTGGAATAGTAAAAATCAGCCCGTTAGGATATTGGAAAGAGGATTGGAAGTCCAGAAAAGTGACAGTGGGAAAGTGATGAAATGAGGCTTTCAAAAAATGAAAGTATGTATTTTTCAGTTCAAAAGGTTGAATAACAGCATATTGACAGCACCGATGGAAGCTCCGTAAAGGCAACACCATTCCGTTCCTCAAAACTCATTTTGAAGACTCCGGAAAATGCGCAACAAATCTATTCTATCCTATCAAAAGAAGTAACGTCTTTTATACTGTACACGCTCCACTTCTTACAAAAGAAATTACCCTCTGATTGGCCTCGTCAATCTTTCTGTTGCTGAAAGGCTTCAGATAGGTTTCCGTCACCGTGATGGAGGAGTGCCCCATGGCTTCCGATATGATTCCGGGATGTATCTCGCAGTGATAAGCCATTGTGGCCCAAGTATGTCTCGCCGCATAACTACTGAGTGCCGACTGCATTCCCAAGCACTGCCTGAGTACTGCCAGCCGCTGGTTGAATGCCCTGAGTGCCGACTGGTATTCCCGGTATGCGGCTTCCGACCCTTCCTCACTTTGTAATATGGGGAATAAATAAGGAGAGTCCTTGTCCTTGTTTGCTATTATTCTCACCATCTGCATGGCTTCGGGTGTGAGTGATACGGTCAGCGCCCGTCCCGTCTTCCGTCGTCTGTACGATAGTATATTTCCCTGCAGGTCCCTTTTGTGCAGGTATGCCAGATCCACAAAGGGTATGCCCCTGAGCATGAACATGAGTACGAAGAAAATCCTTGTTTTTTGCTGTGCGTTTGGGAGCGTCCCTCCTTGCAGGCTCCTTTCCGTCTCCCTTACCAGGCTGCTGATGTCTGATGCTTCGAGCGCCTTCTTCCTGTCTGCCCGTGTGCCGGTATACACATGCTCAAACAGTCTGGGTACATACCGTATGTACTTTCTGTCCACCGCCCGGTTATACACCGAGCGTACCGTCTTGATGTAGGTGGATACGGTGTTCCAACTGCAGTTCCTCTGCCTGAGGAAGTTTTCGAATCTCTTCAGTACGGTCGGGCTCAGTTTGCGCATGGGCATCGGTTGCCATTTGGTGAATGCCGAGAATGCATTCACCGCTGACTGGTAGATGTGTGCCGTCCCCCACCTGCCGCCTTCCCGGAGTTCCCCGATGACTGAGGAGAACATCTCTTGTAAGGTAATTTCATTTCTATTCATTTCCAATTTATTTATAAAAGGTTTACCTTACAAGTATATACAATTATAGCTGCAAATACAATGATTTCATATTCTTCATTTTTTGCAATATCAAGTGATTATTGCTGCAAGAGAAAAATGTTTAAGTCATGATAGGGATTGGATGAAGAAGGGAATAAGTAAGAGAAAAACGCTCAGGTATGTATTTCGCAGTACTTGGTATGGTACGAAGATTTAGAAGAAGAATATGCGTTGGAAGTAAAAAAGAATATAAATTATAGAAATAGATGGCATGTGATAAACAAGACTTCATTGTATTAGAATTCCAGTTTTTCTAATATCACAATAAAGAGGATTGTCCATATCTTCTGTAAGTAGGACTGGCTCTATAAGGTTACTTATCTTGCGTCTAAGTTTCCACAATAGAGGAGTATCTTTAAAATAATCGTCATCCAGGCGTTCTACTATCACAGCAATATCTATATCGCTGTCTGCTCTATAATTTCCTTTACTGTACGAACCATAAAGATAAAGGGCCTTTAATGGTAACTTCTCCGCTACCATTTCCTTATAGCGTTTGGCAAGGTTTATAGCTTGTTCTTTATCCATAATTGCAACTCTTTAGTTTGGCTCAAAAGTTCAGCACAGTATTCTTTGGTTAAGCTCTTCATTAATCTTTCTTTATAAGAGGGGTAACGGGCTTCTATATTAAGAGGTTCAAGTTTGTCTATAAAGTCTAACTGCTCCTCCGACAATTGCTTGTCCAATCCCGTTCTCTCCGCAAGTCTGGATAGTGAATGTATCTTTAGAGGAACTTCCATTAAGCAATTAGTCCAATATGCTTTGAGAATTTTCTCTATTGTTTGATGGCACATGAACCGACATAGAGATAACGGCCTGTAAGCAACATTGCATTCGCTGTTTCCAAATCATAATCTGACATCTCAATCCAATAAGGTTACTTTACTATCCATATTTCGAGTCTTTAGAACAAAGATAGTTATTATCCTTCAAACAACAATGATTTGCTACAACATTTTATCCGTTGGAACCATATTGAAGGTATTTACTTTAGTCTTATAATTATATTTTGCAAAGCCTGCTGCATTTCTACTCTTTTCTAAATTGTTTATAGAATGAATATAAGATTCAAGAAAGAAACCATTAAAGCTTATTCCTTTGCAACCAAAGTTGGAAGAACTGATCATATACCTGGTAAATGCCTTTATCATAGGTAATAAAGTCTTTTTCCAGTAGTCCTTTTACAGCTGAAGAGACAGAACTGGCAGATTGCAACTTGTATTTACGCACAAAATCACCGCTTGAGATGGCCTTGGCTTTCCCTTCTGCCGCAATTGCCATAAATACAATACGTTGCTTTTCGGGCATCTGATATAATAAGGCATCATAGGTGTCGGCAGAAAAGTCCAGAAGGTCGTTAATGGCAGTATCTATCATTGAGGGGATACATATTTCTCCAGTTCCAGTCATGGAAAATAAAATGTTCATAACCTTCTGCATATACGAAGTTATACCATTGAAGCGCTCATATAGCTCTGTTACCACTAATGTGTCCAAGTGTTTGCTTACCCGTTCAAAGTGCTTAAGACAGAACTCTGCGTATTTATCAACAGAAATGGGAGGCAGGTTTATCAATGTGACTGATTGATAGAATGGACGTGCCGGAGAAGTAAACATTGCCCCCATCAGATGCCTATGGGACCCGGAGAAGACAAAGTGGGCATTGGAACAGCGTTGTATATGTGTCCGTAGTGCCGCTTCTATGTTGGGATCGTCTGCATATTTGGTTATTTGCTGGAATTCATCAATGGCGATTAGGCAAGGCTTCCCGGCATTATTCAGATAGGAGAATATCTCATCCAATGTTGCAGAGGGATTAGTTATAGCTCCCAGACCGATTCCCCAGGTAGGCTGTCCATTCATGTCGAATGTTATTTCGGAACGAAGGGAGGCCAGTACATTCAAGAAGGTACCCCATACGGATTTTCCTTTTGGACGTAGTTCATCCAGTACAGCCTTGCCGAAAACATTCACAAAATCGCGTACAGAGCTTGTGGCATAGATATCGATGATGAAAGTGTGGTAATGCTCCTTGATTTCCGGCTGTCCAAAACAATGCCGCAGCAAGTCTGTTTTGCCTAATCTGCGTGGGGAAATCAATGCAATGTTGTTCTCATTCGTCAAAAGTGAGACAATTTTAGCCGTTTCTTTCTCTCTGTCACAGAAATATTCCGGTGATACATAGCCGTTTGTAACAAATGGATTTTTCATATGATTACTTGTTATGTAGGCAAATATAGGAGAAATATTGCAATTACCAAAAGATGATTATCATAAAATGATAATTATTATTTCCGGGAGTAAAGTTGTAGATATAAAAGAAGAAGAGATTGTGCACTGCATGGGGAAAAAAAGAGGGTATTCCGCAAGGAATACCCTCAAATTTATCTATCTTCTGTATGTTTTACTTCTTCAAAGTAATTGTTACAGTAGTGGTTGTGGTAGCACCCCACTTGTCAAGTACAACGAGAGAAACCTTACATGGAACATCGTTCTGCAATGCAGTTTCTGCGCTCTTCTTCACTACTGAGAAGTAGGAGTAAGCATCGGTTCCAGTCGGAGCAAACTGACTTCCACTATGGTCTTCAATAGCCAGATATTCTTTGGCATTGTCGTCAGCCAAAACAACTTTCACACTTTGGATTCTGCTATCCATAGGCTCAGCTGTATCTGCTACATAAGTACTGCCGGATTTCTTATACATTTGAGTCAAGTTATAAGCCTCTCCGTAAACATCCTTAGCAGTGATGTTCTTCAAGCTAACCTTGATAGGACTAACACCATTGCCTGAAGCATTTGCAGCTGTAGTAGCTTCCAAGACACCTTCCTTGATTTCAGACTTAACTGTCAAGTTGAATTTATCTACAATCTTAGCGATGTGAACGTTGCCGAATACAGTGTAAGCAGCCTGGATTTCACGAGTTGAGTAAACGTTGTCTCTGTTGTCTGCATTCTGAGCATTGTCGTATACCTTAACGCTGATGTCACCAGGATTAGTCGGAGTTTCAACAATCCATGCAGCACAATTGTGTCCATCAATTTCGTGAAGAGTCTCAGTAAACGCTACATTACCCTTTTCAGTACCCATGTCTTTGTACAGCTTGAACAAGTTGTATTCCACATTTGTACCATTTGCTGAACCGTAAGCTACAGCGTTGTCACCAACGAAGTAAGCAGACAGTCTGCTGAACGGAGATACTGCAGATTCAGCCGGAGACTTGATAGTTACCTTAACAGGAATTTCAAAGGCGTTTACTGTGGCACCAGCTTTCTTCAAGCCCAATACAATTTGATAGCTTTCTTCAGCAGGGAATGCTTTAGTGTAATCGAAATTGAACTTGATGTACAACGGGGTCTGAATCTTAGAGCCAGCCGCTGAAACATATTGACCTGCACTGTTTTTAACATAAAGAGTGCTTGCATCAATTGTTGTAATCCAGTTTTCATCGAATGCAGTTCCATCCTTACCATATTTCACACCGTTTACTGTGATTGTCTTTTCAGTAAGAGCCTTGCCGTCTGCCCAAGTAATGCTTCCAACCTT
>NZ_OBMS01000058.1:0-1795 GCF_900217715.1 Bacteroides sp. AR29 | reverse complement strand
CCTCCTCAAAATATCTTGTAAAATCTCGTAAATACTCGCGAAATCTCAGTATTTCATAAAGTTATGTTCAAGAAATGAACCAAGTTATGGATGATCCAAAGCATTGAATGCCGGATTTAACGTTATCAGGGTATAGCAAACAAAACGTCTTGAGAGATCTGTTTTGACAGCCTTGATGCGACCCATATCCGTTACGGCAGCAAACCTCCTCTGTCCAACGGGATCATTCGTCACGTGAAGTCCCAACTTCCTTCGTTCTGCCTATCCATAACAGGGCGTCGGCGCAGCTCCATTGCGAGGTCATGCCCCTTGGTAATAATTCCTGCCGACTGCCGGCTCATCCTTTGTTGTTTTCTTAATGTTGCTTCCTCTGCAGCACCTTTCGGCGGACGCTGCCTGCAGTTTCAGCTTGTAGGTCTTACACCCGTTAAGCTGCTTGCGGCTCTTCGGGACGCCTGATGTCTCTTAACAGTTTTTCCGGCTCATAGTCAGCACCGCTTTTCAGTATGGCATAAAACACTCGTATCAGCTTGTTTGACAGTACCATTAGCGACTGTTTCTTTTTCAGCGGATTCGTTTTTCTGCCTGTGTAATAGTGATGTATTTCCTTGAATTCCGGATTTGTCGCTGTCAGTGATAAGACTGCCTCAAACAGAAGAAACCTAAGCCGCTTCCGCCCTCGCTTACTTATCCTTGACTGCCCTTTGTGCTTGCCCGAGCTGTTCGCAACTATTGCCTGCCCTGCAAGCTTCTGTATCTGCTTGGGGTCATTAAATCTGCTTACATCTCCGACCTCTGCAATAAATCCCGATACGGTCTTTATCCCGATGCCCTTTATCTGCATCAGCTTCTTTGCATAAGGCACCTTACTGACCAGTGTTTCGATCAGTTCCATTATCTGTTCAAGTCGGTTTTGAAGTCTGTCGTAGTCCTCAAGCAGCAGAAATATCTCCAACCTCGCAGTTTCATGTCCCTCGGTATGACCTATGCTTCGCCTTGCAGCCTCTACCAGGGTCTTAGCCCTCTTTTTACCGACTGCTCTCAGCTTGGCTTCACGCCATATCTCATTGATCTTTTCCTCTCCGAGCGCTATGATGTCACACGGCAATGCAGCTTTTTTCAGTATCATCATACTGCTGACTGCACTGAAACTACCGTAAACGTCTTTATACTCCGGAAAGTATATCGCAAACCAGCGCTGTATGCGATTTTTGATCCGTGTGAGTTCTGCCTCTGCCTGAAACCTAAGAACGGTTGCGTTTCTTAGCTCGGCGTATATACCCTCAGGCATATACGGATAAGCGTATCTGCCTTCGATGACGAGTTTCGCAATTGTTTTGGGATCCTTCCTGTCGTTCTTGCTAGGAAGGTGATCATCAAGTTCTTTGCTTCGCTTAACGTGGAGCGGATTGACCAGTACCGGCTGCATTCCGTTATCCTGAATAAACTTAGCGAGATCGAACCAGTAATGTCCTGTCGGCTCCATAGCCGGCATAACGGTTTCTTTTCCGCTCTTTTCCATGATCCCGGTGATCCATTCAAAAAAGCCTGCGAATCCTTCTGCGTCATTTGTGAACACATAGGCCTTCTTTGAATACTCCATCCCTCTCCAGTCAAATGCTCTGGCATAGTGCTTTTCGCTGCCTACATCGATCCCGACAATTATTTTTTCTTCTCCTACTTGCAAAATCTTTTCATTTTGTGTATAATACATATAGAGGACACCTTTCTGTAGTTTGTATTACTAACTTTCGCATCGTCAGTATTTACATTCTACACTGAGGTGTTCTTTTTT
>NZ_OBMS01000052.1:0-4783 GCF_900217715.1 Bacteroides sp. AR29 | reverse complement strand
CTGGATGCGAGCGGAAGGCATGGCGGCCAACTCCTTTATCGGTATACCACACTCTTGAAACAGGCGCACATATCTGCGCACCGTGTTGCGGGAAAGCTCAAAGCTCCTGCTTATCTGCTTTATCCCCATCCCCAATGCGTAACATTGGAGGATGTTTGCTATCTTTGTTGTCATAGTAGAAATGATTTTATCCCACCGGTCAAGACGGGAATCAAATCTACGAAAAATCCCCTGCCGGGCATTGCCAAGCAGGGGTATTTTTATATTGGAATCAAGGGGGTAGGATTATTTTAGCACAAGGGGGCAGAATCGCTTGGTTTTAGGGGGCAGCTTACACTGGATTTTCCAGCAGTGTCCACCCCAGTAAACTTCTGTTGCAGCCCTGCCAAGATTTGTTCTAAGATTGTCATACCGTATGAATTTGATTTATAAATTTCTACGGTAAATTTCGGCATTAATAAGCTATGTGAAAAATTATCAGATAGGTGATACACGACAATGAAACGATTGTCGTAAAATGGTATAAAAAAGGCGTGAAACCGAATGGAATCACGCCTAAATAAAGTATTGTAACTTATGCCGGTACAGCCATTAATTCACGCCCTACTGAACGTATTGTTTCTATAATATCTTCAAAACGTTTCTTAGACGGCTTCTTTGTTCCGCTTACATATTGAGCAAACAAACTCTGAGAAATACCTAAACGTCGTGCTATGGCAGCAGCATTCAATTCAGGATGAGCTATAAATAAATCATAAAGAGGATTAGATTTCCTTTCCCGAAAGAATCCCTCAAAACTCAAATCTTCATCAAGCTCTCTCCAATGTATTCCGTCATGGCTCGTTGTGAAATTTGCGCGCTGCGCAGGAGTAGCCCATTTCAGCCTTTGGAAATCTGAAAACTTCTCACATGCCTCCTTCCCGTCAGTGGTACGTATCCATACCTCCGTATCAGTCAACCATACCTTTTCAACTATGATATTTTCCATAACCACTTATTTTGATTTATTAAAAAATTTATTCCAATGCTCTGCTATTACTTCTTGATTTTCTTCTATAACTGATTCTACAAGTTTCAGTTCAGATGACTTCAAGCCATTATTTTTGATTAATGTAACTGGAAATAAAGTGAATTTAGCACTTACATCCCCTTTGATTACATGAACATGTATAGGCTCATGGTCATTAGCGTAAAACATAAAACGAAAACCAAATAAAATAAATATCGTTGGCATACCTTTCTCTATTGATTACCCTACAAATATAGGTAATTATTTAATTACCTACAACTATTCAAGCAAAAAATTAGCGGCAATTCTTTGATGTTGCCGCAAAATATTCTATTTTTCTTGTACTAAAATTATAATCCCTATAATTTTTCTGACTAAGAGGCATTTTTCTGTCCCTTATTTCCGATTTGCTCATTCTTTGCCGCTTGCTCCTCCTTGATTTCTGCAAGCTCCTCTTCTACCCTATCAGCATTCCCGGCAAACATGATACCTTCACGTGTGGACCAAATGCCACCACTGACAGCGGAAACGGCAGTAGTCACCTTATCATTCAAATCATCAATCATATATGGAACCAGTTCTGTTTCTATGTCAATGGTCTGCGATGCCTTGCTAAACTCGGTTGGATTGATAGAGCCTAAAGCGGAAACAATGAAATTTACTCTCCGCTGCAAGAACTCACCGATAACCTCACCGTGATTTTCTACCGCCATATGTGCACCCATGAACATAAAGCGGAAAGCGGTTCCTGATGCTTTGCCTACCCCCTTCAACGTTTCAAATGATATTCTTGGAGTGTTTGACATATCATAAGCCATATTAGTGAGTGTTTCTGCTTCAAAACGTACCGTATCTGGCACCTGATTCCACGTCAGATATTGAGCATCCGCACCTTCACCTGTAAGTTTGACCATTCTGTCCTTAACCTTACCCATGAAACCCTCCACGTCACCGATAAGTTTCAATAAAGGGAAGAAATGATAATCGATGCAATCTGCATAATTGGATAATAATTTCTCCAACCGAACCCGAAAAGTCTTTATCTTTTTGCAATAAGGTTCAGGACGGTAGGCATAGAGAACCGGTAATTTGGGGAATCCATGAGTAAAAGGCGTTCTTTCTTCATACCCTTTAGATAAATCCCACTGATAGACCATCTTATCAGTGATAGTCATAAAGCAAGTTATCTCCGAATCATCCATGAGCTTCTTCTTGTACTCACGTGAGAAAGCAATCATCTTACCTTCATCATTGAAGAACGGATAAAGCTTATCCCCACGGAACGGAGACCATAATACGCTTTTCAGCTTCTTGGTAGGTTTTACCTTGCCTCCGAATGTAGTCTTTACTTTTTTCCAGAACTTCGCCCAAAACGAATCATCATCGGTAACATACCAATATTCTGCCGCTTCTTGTTCGGAGAGCCAGGCACGGACAACCTTCTTGTTCTGATATTTGATTTTATTAGACTTGAATACAGCCTTTACCGCATCCAGCAGCTTCTTTTCATCATCATCAGTTGGAGTGCAATCCATAGACGGTTCTGTGCCGACTGTGAAAGCAGTTTGAATGTTCACTATATCCTGTTCCAATGGAATGGAGATACGGTTCACTGGTTCAGTCTTATACTTTGCTTCGATTTCATAGGTCTTACCAGTCTTTTCATCAAAAACTTTTTCCGCTTCCTTTTCAAGAACCTTTCTATCCGGGTACTTCTCTTTGTCAACCATGATTTCATGGCGTTCGGGATTCCAGTCGTCCCAAAGTTTACAACGGTCTGGAAGTTCAGTTTTTCTACCTTTCTTCAGGTAGTTTATCTTCTGCCCGATGTCTGGCAATGCCAATATTTCTTCAAGCGTTAATGGCATAATCTATATTTTTAGTGTGTGAATATTCCTGTTAAATCTTTCGGCTTCAAAATGCGTCCCAAAATATGTCCCAAGATATAATATCTAATAGGGTCTATACAGTGATTCCATGCGTCTACCGGTTCATTGATATAATGACCGTCCTTGTCTTTATCCCAAACATATTTACGGAGTTCCTCAATGATATGGTATGAACGTTCAGTAACGAATAGTTCCATCTCATGTATTTTATCAATGCCGGCTTTGATTGAACCGGGGAACTTATCTACTGGGTAGATATTTACACCTCGGTTCTTTATCTCTTGAATCAAACGAGGGTCGGCACTATCTCCGTAGACTTTCAGCCCCCACGGCTTCAATTTTTCGGCAATGGCATTTGTGAGCATTCCAGTTTCATAGAATAACTCATCAACATACAATCGGTTATCTACGATGCCACAACGAATACCTGTTGACGGGTCGTTGGTATAACCCCAGTCGGAAGCAAGAGCAACTTTCTTAGCATAAGCAGGGAACTCTTTCACGATGCCCCACTTCTTGAACACTGCACCTTCAGCAACATCAGCCCAGCGGCCGATAACCACATGAGCATATTTTTCGGGATTATTTACCTTCATATCCTCCACCTCTTTCAGAAACTCCGGGGAAAGATTCTCCAAGTTATCAAAATACGTGGTATGGATATGAAGTACATTCGGATGAGTGGAAATCTGAACCTGCACACCGTCAATCTCTACCAGCTTGTGAGTTTTCTCAATGTATTTCTTGTAGATGAAGTGATTGGAATCGCATGGATTCATTATGATAATAATCCGGTTCTGAATACCCTTCTTGCGAATGGAGAGCATTATTTTATCGAACTCATCTTCGCTTGTCCACTCTTCCGCTTCATCGCAGACGAAAGTCGTAATGCCTTGAATGGATTTCAGTTTTGCTGTCTGGTTCCCGGAAGAAGTCTTGATACCCCGGAACATGATACGGCTCTTAGTCATCTTATTGACTATATCCGTCTTTGTGGTCTTGAAATATTTCGTGGTACCGTCCAAATCTATCTTCTCCATCATTTCGGGAATGATAGACATACCGGCAGAAACCATAGTGTAACGGGTATAGAGAATCTGATGAACTATCTTCTCTACGGGAGTCATTTCAAAAGTCAACCGTTCAATAAAGGTAGAAGCATTGAAAGACTTTCCGCTACCACGCCCACCAGTGATAAGAATTATAAATTTTTCATTATCCTCGTATAATGGATGGTAAATTTCTTGAGGTACTATCATTTCAGCTTGTCTTTAATCCAAGAATCAATGTTGATGCCGTGCTCTATGTCTGTTGGAATATCAGCATCTTCATCCTGCTTGCGTTCAACCTTTCTCCAATCCTCATCGTGGTGATACAGCCAAACGGACATTGCTTGCAAGTTTGGAGCCAACTCGCTTTCGCTGACTTGTAATTCATCCTCACCTGTCAAATTTCCCTCTGAATCACGGAGCTTTCTTACCACGGTGCTTTTGGTTTTTATGCCACCGAGAGCTATTGCAAGGAATTTAGCCCTTACAGTAGCATTGATTGTCGCGCGCCCACGCGCTAAGACTTCGGATATTTCGGTGTACTCACTTTTCTTTTCGCAGAAAGTTTGTGGTAAAATCCCTATGGCATAAGCAATTTCCTTGTCAGTGAATCCCTTTTTGGCATACGATTCCACGAGAGAAAGAAATTCCTCGCTTGTATAATCAAACTTAGGCTTTCTTCCTCCTTTACCTTTTCTATTTTGAGATTCACTATTGCTCATAATTTTAACCGTTATTGTTATCTGGAAAATCCAGTGTAAGCTGCCCCCTAAAACCAAGCGATTCTGCCCCCTTGTGCTAAAATAATCCTACCCCCTTGATTCCAATATAAAAAT
>NZ_OBMS01000055.1:0-2645 GCF_900217715.1 Bacteroides sp. AR29 | reverse complement strand
GCGAAATTTCCTTTCTCACAAGGTGTATGTATAGGGGTACAATGTATAAAACCTTACTGCTGTGATACTATTTGTTGGATTAATGACTTGGTTATCAGATGTATATCATAAAGTTAATACGTTGCTTAAAGATTTTAAATGATTCTTCCTCTTATATGAAGAATATCTTTTGTCAACATCTATCATCCTAGCTGCTTTCAATGAAGCATTTACTCTACATTGTCATTTTATTAGCGAAAGTACTAAAGTCTATGTAAAAGAATATTTCAATAGCTTCAAAAAACAGTAAACTCAAAACTTTGTGATTAGCTAAACAATCAAGACAACTGTTGTTTCTTCATAACAGTTTTCATCATTTTTGCTTCCACACTTCCACCCGCTCCTTGTATCCCTCTATTCATCGGCATTACAGACGCTGTGGAAGCAATGCAAAAGTGTGGAAGCAAGATTTGCTTCCACACCTCCAATCAGTCTTAAATATTGATAACACACCAATGTCAATCTTCTATTTACACTATACTATACTTAATTGATTCTCAGCAATTTCTCACTGCAAAACTTTGCAAACCTATTGCAGCGATACTGCAAAGCTGTTGCAGTGATACTGCAAACTAATATGCAGTGCGGCTGCAAGCAATATGCAGTGATACTGCAAACAATTTGCAGTAGTACTGCAAAACGTATGCAGTGAGTTTGCAGCGAGCAGGCTGAAACTGAATAGTGAGTGAACAGACTTTAAAGGAGAAGTATATGACTAACGATATGAAAGTGTAGTATTGGCTATGCTAAGTTCGTGTTTTTTTAGGCAAAGGCATGAGTGCATGGTTCTTTTCTAAATCATGCACTATAGTCATATCCATTACATTTGTATACACTTGTGTGGTTTTAACACTTTTATGCCCCAATAATTTTTGCACCGTTGTAATGTTTACTCCATTATAAATCAATAGTGTTGCATTAGTATGGCGAGCAGTGTGAAATGAAATTTTTTTTGATAAACCAGCTAGGCGGGAAATCACAATTAAATCCTTGTTCACATTAGAGTTATCCCTTAAATGAAAGAAGCTTTGTAAGTCATCCCGATATTTGTCCAGAATAACAAGCCCTTTTCCTTCGAATAAGAGATAAAGAGGTAATCTGACTTCTGTACTCGTCTTTATGGATTTATAAATTAGCCAGGTTTCTTGACGAATCTTCACGATGTTATCGGGTGATAAACTGATAAAATCAGAATATCTCATTCCTGCATAGCAACAAAACAAGAATGCATCTAAAGTCTTTTGCAATTTAGTATATCTGCCAGCCAAGTTTAATTTCTCCAACTTCTCCAACTCTTCAGGAGATAAGTGCGTATGCTTGTTTTCTATAGTTTTAATTTTGTACTTTCGAAAAGCGTATTTTTGTATCTCCATATAATCCTTGTTGATGGCGACATTTATATGTCGCTTCAGATGCTTCATATGTTTGGCTATCGTATTTGTGTGATAACCTCTTGATTGCAAGAAATATTCAAAGGAGGATATGAATTCGAATGTTAAATCAGAAAAGGTTACATCCTTTTTGAACTGTTGTAATAATGAAAGAGTGGAGAGATGATTTCGTTTTGTACTTTCTTTTAGAGTAGAGTTTGCTATCTCTTGCCTAAAAAAAGGAATAAAAGAGGTTTTGTTTTCGCTTGTGCTCAAAACATCCTTTAGTAACTCTAATGAAATACGCCTTCCTTGCTGCCACAATTCCAACTCTTTTTTTTCTATCATAGCCATGAACTCATATATCAATCTATTCAGCGCATCTGCATTAGGATGATTCTTCACAATAAGCTTTTTATTGTCCCACTGTTCTGGCTTTAAATAAACTTTGGTTGAAAAATACTTTTTCTTTCTGTCCAAATAGGCTTCTACTTGCACTAATGCCATTCCTTTTTTATTCAGGCTTCTTTTTCTGTTGTACACTAGATTGTAAATAATTTTACTCATTTTACTTGATTTTAATTAATACCAATAACAAATAAGACGATATTCTGTGCTCGATGGGATTAGAATAAGAATTAATATCTTTAAAAAGTGTCTTTTTGTGTTTAGCTATTAATCGGTATTTAGCCTCCGGGAACTCTCAATTTGTTTCAAAATCAGGTCTGTTCTCTGTTTTAGCGGCTTATTTATTAACCATTTTGTTTTAAAATATGTGTATTTCTTGGAAAAATCATCCTAAAAGAGGGAATCATAGTGATAGTAAACATAAGCCAGTTTAGGTTTTTTAAGTGTGAAAAATCTGTTATTAAGCATAAAGCAGTATGTTTAATTAACAAATTGATAGATTTACAAGGTTTTTTCAATAAAATAGTTGTTCGTTTCAGTTTTATTAATATATTTGCACTTTGTTAGAGTAAAGAAACAATTAATGTAAAGTTAAACTTTAAGAGAGAATTTATGAAAAGAAAATTAATGCTGTTATTGGCCTGTCTTTTTGTCGGAATAGGCCTAGTAACTGCCCAAACCCAGAAGGTTACAGGTGTTGTAATTTCTGAAGAAGACGGGCAGCCAGTTATTGGAGCCTCTGTATTGGTAAAAGGTACACAAATTGGTGCTATTACCGGTGTAGATGGTGATTTTACATTACCAAACGTACCAAGTTCCGCGAAAACT
>NZ_OBMS01000056.1:0-2600 GCF_900217715.1 Bacteroides sp. AR29 | reverse complement strand
ATGATAAATAAACAAATTTAATTAACTTTGCAAAACCTATCGGGTGGTACACGTTTCAAATGCTACCCGGGTCCCTTTTCAAGTGTTAGCTACATAAGGTATTAGCGGTTCTCTGAGAAATCGGGAAATGTGACAACCGGCTTTCTGTGAGGGAGTAGATTTTATAGGAACTCGAAATCTCATGGAAAGCCTTTTTTATAAAACCCTGAAGCTTAAAGGATACTGAACGATCGTTGGGTATTCGAGAAGCAGATTAAAGAATGTTAAATAAAAGAGTATGAAACAGACTTATATAGCCTACCTGAGACAAAGTACGCAAAAGCAGGAAATCTCGGGACTTGGAATTGAGGCACAGAGAGAAATAATACGGAATTACCTGAAGGACAGAAAAACGGTTGCTGAATATATCGAGACAGAGAGCGGAAAGAAATCTGACAGACCCAAACTTACTGAAGCTTTGGAGTTATGCAGAAAAACAAATTCTGTCCAGATTGTAGCAAAATTGGATAGATTAAGTCGGAATGTAGCCTTCACCAGTAAATTGTTGGAGAGTGATGTCGAGATCGTATTCTGTGATTTTCCGGAGGCCAACAAACTTGTACTACATATCATCTCGTCGATAGCTGAATATGAGGCGAACCTTATATCACAGAGAACGAAGCAATCCCTGAAAGCGAAGAAAGCCAGAGGTATGAAACTGGGAAAGCCTGAGAACCTGATGAATAATTGGGGACGGGCTATAATGAACAGTAACATGACAAATCACCAGAAAGCTCTTGACAACCCTAACAACAAGAGGGCGGTGGCATTGTTGAAAAGTCTGGTGAAAGAAGAACGGAGTCTGTCTGAAATGGCGAGAATCCTGAACAGTGAAGGGTTTGTTACAGCTATGGGGAAGGAGTTCAGAGCTTCGCAGGTGAGTATATTATTGAAAAGGTATAACTTAAAAGAGGATTGAAATTATGGAGCCTAAATATGTATTGATTCTAGACTTTTTTGTCGGCTGCCTGAATATCATAAGGCTGACGGACGAAGAACTGAGAGAATCGGAGAACTATGAGAATTTTGAGGATTTTCTCTCAACCATTGAGGAGAGATACGGATTCAGACTTAACAGTTGCCAATGGATGACTACTGAAAATTTAGACATCTATTGCTATCAGAATGGAGAAGAAACAGAACTCAATCTGTTATAATCAAACCAAGAAGAGAAACCGAGGTAATGCTTGGTTTCTTTTTTTTCTTTCTTCCGGAGTAGTTGGAGATGATGGTAGCAGAAGAGAATATAATCAGGTTAAATGTTTTTTTATCTGTCATTCACCATATTCTTAACCGGATGAATAATATCGGCATAGTTTTATATTTTTTTGCCGACAATCATCTCATCCGGAACTGTGAATGGTGGGATAAAAGAAAAACGACTGGAGATTTTTTTATTCCGGTCTTTATAGTGCTGTCTGAATTTGGGTTGTGAGATTAAGGATATTTTTGTTGATTGATAATAGTTGTCAGGACTGGTTCATATCTTATGATAGTCGGGATAATTGGTAGTATTGATTGTGATTGGATTTTATTTTCCCGCCTCAAGAGAAAAAGAGAGCGGAAAATGTGGGCGGAAATGATGCTTGTATAACCTCTTTAATTTTACCTTGTCAAAACAGGTTTTATAGTTTCCCGCCCTGCTTTCCCCGCTTCTTGCTTTTTGAGGGTAGGAAGAAACAAACAACTGCCGGATCATAATAAAGTCAAATAGAGATAGTGATTATAGTTCGTTGTTTTGTAATTGCCACCTTAAGCAAATGAGGTATATTGGAAGTGAACTATTGAACCTATTTCCGGCTGGGTGATGTTGGTTATAATCGGATATGAATTATTTTATTAAGTTCTGAAGTAAATGAATTGTGTCATGCTGGTTCATTAGTCTATTATTGATTTTACATATGCAACATTTTCGGGTATTCAATTTGACCAATGGAGAGTAAACGGAACGCAATCAATTTTTTTTCCTTTAAAACATATCATTTATAAGTAATAAACCCAATTTTAAGAAAAAAAGTTGATTTTAGGATATAATAATTTTTCTCTCTTTCGTCAGATGTAGGCTCACGCCGCCTGAGTGAGTAGTATAATGGATATCTTATAGTATAGTTATTATACAATTGGCTTTCAGTTTACTCTTACGTGAAGAAGCTACCAATGTTTACAGATAAGACCAGGGATATTCTGTATTAAGGGTGTAAATGCCAACTCCAAGGGGGTAGATATAGCTTTCAGGGGTGTAAAACGTTCAAAGTATCGGTTGGTTCAGAATTCAATATAATACGGTTATTGGATTATACATCAATGATTTACGCAATAAAAACAGTCTATCCTCAGAGTGTGTAAAACGCATACACACCATATATGACATAGAGAAGCCGGTTTCTTCATGATTCATCTGGTACATACGGCATGGAAAGGCTAATAAAATATTCAACAATTCACTATGTATCCGTTCCATGATGACAGTTACAATAGAGAGTCCGGTTAAAAGGGTAGTGTAAAATAAACTGTGTCACGCATTATTTATCTCTAGAAAACTCATCGGTCGGGGAACGGCC
>NZ_OBMS01000060.1:0-1096 GCF_900217715.1 Bacteroides sp. AR29 | reverse complement strand
TTTAATCATCGGTCGGGGAGCGCCCAGCGGCAAGGGGCGGGACCACCCGTCCCGACGAGCGATTATTTTGAACGTCTACAAACATAGTATCTTTCTTTCTTCCACCAGAACTAGCCTTGATCTGTTGCTTGACCAGGTGGAACTGTTCCGTAAGAACCTGTTGAATGCGACACGGCAGATACGGGCGTTATCCAGAAGTGAACATTATGCAAGGACTTATGAGAACCTGACTTCCAT
The DNA here is from genome assembly GCF_900217715.1 of Bacteroides sp. AR29. Classification (NCBI taxonomy): domain Bacteria; kingdom Pseudomonadati; phylum Bacteroidota; class Bacteroidia; order Bacteroidales; family Bacteroidaceae; genus Bacteroides; species Bacteroides sp. AR29. The sequence continues at coordinate 859 of NZ_OBMS01000060.1, read as the reverse complement.
TCCAGGTATTGGAATGTTGACCGGAATGTCTCTGCTGACGGAAATAGATGATGTGGAACGCTTTCACAATGAAAAACAGTTCGCATCCTATCTTGGTCTGGTCCCCACCTCGCACAGCAGTGGTGAAAAGATTGCAAATGGTGAAAAGACTTTCAGGGGAAATAAACTCCTTGGTCCGATGATTGTTGAGAGTGCATGGACTATGATACGGCATGACAGTGTGATGGCTGCCGCTTATGGAGAATATTGTAAACGTATGAAATCACAGGAAGCTGTCATACGCATTGCACGTAAATTATCCAACAGGATATTGAAGATTTTAAGAAGTGGACAAAAATATGAATATGACCGGTGTCATTAGTATAGAATATAAAAGCCTGTTAGGCAAATTTCAGTTTGGGTGACTCCTGTTCGTAGCTTGATGAGCAATTACTGCTGCATCTCAAAAAAAGTTTGTTGCGCCCATCCTATTATTCTGAAGAAGTAAATTGTTGCCTGTCATTGTACAGTTCAACTTATAGAAGTTTGTTTAATAGGGCTTTTATTTAGATAACAATTACAGTACGGATGTCAAGGACTAAGTACTGACTGACTGGGATTGGGATAAATGTCTCAAGAGAAAAGTATTGTCGCTTAAAATTGAGACAAAGTCCTAAGTGGTTGATTTATAATGTTAACAACAAATAAAAAGTATTCGATTATTTGGAATACAACATAGAAGGCTATGAAATGATACAGTATACTTCCGGATTATGGACTTTTAACGAGGATGTAAATTAAACTGTGTCAGCAAGGAATAAAGTATTAACTTTGCTAACACAGTTTTTTTTATGAAAGAAGAATTTGATTTCGAGAGTAT
>NZ_OBMS01000061.1:0-1032 GCF_900217715.1 Bacteroides sp. AR29 | reverse complement strand
TGAACTATGACAAGTTCTTCACGGAAGGCAATGAGGATATTGCCCGTATAGAGGACTATCACAGCCATAACACTGCCCGCCTGGATGTGGAGGGCATGAAAAAGCTTCTTTTGAAACTCCGTTTCATCCGCGAAGACCTCGGGATGGAGGAAAAGGCGAAGAGCGCGGAAATCAAGAGTGAATAAGTCTTTAATTTGAATAATACAACAGGAAAGAAAGAGGGAATGTATTGTTCCTTTAGAAAAAAAAACTATCTTTGCCATATTGAAACTAATAATTGAGAATATGGCAGCAACAGTATTAAATTCAGTTCAACAACATCTTTTGAAGATGTTTGCTTTTGATGGTTCGGAGGAGCGATTGAATGAAGTTAAAGAAGTGTTGACCAAATATTTTTCTCAGAAGTTAGATGACCGCTTGAATGACTTATGGGATTCGGGAGTTTTAAACCAAGAAAAACTTGATGAACTGAGAAAAATTGATGTCCGTACACTTCCGAAGAGATGAATAGAATTGTATTAGATACAAATAGCTTGATACAGTGCATTTCTCCCAAAAGCAGGTACCGTAAGATTTGGGATTGCTTTTTGGATGGAACGAATCAGTTATGCGTTTCTGATGAAATTCTTAATGAATATGAGGAAATATTAGAACGTTTGGCAGGTGTGGAAATAGCTAAGCTGGTGATTGATGTCATTCTCAATAATCCTTATACTTTGTTCTTTACTCCTTATTATAACTTCAATCTGATAAAATCAGATCCGGATGATAATAAGTTTGTGGACTGTGCAATTGTGGCTAATGCCAAGTTTATTGTTACGGAAGATCATCATTTTCATATATTGAAGCAATATAATTTCCCAAAAGTAAGTTTTATAGGTTTGGATGATTTCTGTCATTCACTATGAATATCTTCTCTTTTCTGTGACAAACAGAACCCATTAGTTTATGAAAATCTTAGTGACCGGCTCCCGAGGGTTTGTCGGCCGGAACCTTGTATCCCAGCTGCACAACATCCGTGACGGGAAAGCC